>JBFZBE010000340.1:0-3755 GCA_041308685.1 Phycisphaerae bacterium | reverse complement strand
GGCGATCGCCACTTCAAAATGGTTCGATGCGCCGATCATGGCCGAGGGAGCCGCGTCTTCATAGCTGAATTTTAACCGTTTGGCCAATGCATAGGTGATCGCGAAAATCAGCACCGTCTGGATGAACAGCGGAATCGCGATCCACAGGATCGTCAGCGGATTGGCCAGGATCGTTTCGCCTTTGAAGCTGAACAGCAGCACCAGCGTAGCCAGCAGGGCGACGATAGACACGGGCGTCAAAAGATGCAGGAACTGCTGCTCAAACCACGCCAGTCCCTTGTGAGCCATGATCCACTTGCGGGAAAAATAGCCGCATGCCAATGGCAGGGCGACATAGATGGCGATCGACAGCAGCAGCGCCTGCCAGGGGACGGGCATTTTGTTGATGCCCAGCAGCCAGCCGCCCAGCGGGCCGTACAAAAACAGCATCGTCAGCGAATTGATCGCGACCATTACCAGGGTATGGCCGCCGTTGCCCTTGGCCAGATGCCCCCAGACCAGCACCATCGCCGTGCAGGGGGCGATGCCCAGCAGAATCGCCCCGGAGATGTACGAGCGGTACAGCTCGACCTCTGAGCCGTCTTTGACGATCTCCGTGCCGGGCAGAAACCCGCGAAACACCACGCCGAGAAAAAACCACGCGATCGCCAGCATCGTGAACGGCTTGATGCCCCAGTTGACAATCAGCGTCAGCAGCACCGGCTTGGGGCTTTTGCCGGCCTTGAGTACTTCGGCAAAATCGATCTTGACCATGATCGGGTACATCATAAAGAACAGGCACACCGCAATCGGAATCGACACCACCGGCGCGCCGTTGACGTAGATGGCCATTCCATCCAGCGTCCGCGCCAACGATGGGGCGACCTTGCCCAGCACGATCCCGCCGACAATGCATAACGCCACCCACAGCGTTAAGTACCGTTCAAAGACATTCATTTTCGATGTTTCAAGTGTTGCATTCATTGTGTTTCTTTCAATTCAGGATTCAGAAGACAAAAAAACAAACAATCTTATTGCCGCAGCCGCAGCGCGAGCCAGAGCTTTATTTTTTCTTCAATCGTATCGCGCGTCCTGCGAAAAGCCGCCAGAATCTGCTCCGGCGTCCCCTGCACAGACGCCGGATCCGGAAGCGGCCAGCGTTCGACCTTCATCGCGAATGGGTACAGCCGCGGACACTCGGCCTCACCTTCCTGACAGACGATAATAATTTCATCCATCGGTTGCCGTCCCAGATACAGATCGACGCTCTTGGGGGTCTGACTGCTGATGTCAATGCCGATCTCATTCATCACGATATATACATTCGGATGAATCGGATGCGGCGTCAGCCCCGCGCTGAAAATCTCATACTGGGTTCCGGCCAGATGCCGCAGCAGTCCCTCGGCCATCTGACTGCGGCAGGAGTTGTGTTTGCAGAAGAACATAATTTTCTTTTTTTTATTCATTTCAGCGTCTCCGGTAAGGTGTCAATAAATGCGCGAATCTGATCCCGCACACGGCGGTAGCAATCCAGCTTTTCCTGGTCGGTTTTGGCCGACGCGGCCAGCTTGGGCGGATCGTCAAACCCGACGTGAATCACTTTGGCCTTGCCGCCGAATATCGGGCAATGTTCATTCGCATGGCCGCACACCGTAATCACAAAATCAAACGCGACATCCGCCAGCGTGTCCGCATGTTTGGAACGATGGCCGGAAATATCCACCCCCGCCTCGGCCATCACCGCAACGGCGTTGGGGTTCAATCCGTGCGTTTCAATCCCCGCCGAATACGGCTCGATCAAATCACCTTTCAAATGCCGACACCACCCCTCCGCCATCTGGCTGCGGCAGGCGTTACCGGTACACAAAAACAAGACATTCAATTTTCGCTTCATAGTTGTTTTATTGATTTTTGAATTATTAAACGATTATTCAGCCGGATTAAATCCGAAGCACGAAATCCGAAATACGAAACAAATTCAAAATTCAAAGCACAGAATGTCAAAAACAACCCTGCCGTGACAACCGGCAGGAGGCATCAAAAAACACCGATTTGGTCTATTTGAATTTTTGACATTCGAATTTGTTTCGTATTTCGATATTCGATATTCGAATTTCATTGCCACAGTTCGGTTATTTCTTAAAAGACCAATAATCTCACTTTTGGCATTCCATTGTCCTGAGTTTTTGCTGATCGGATTGAACCATCGGGTCATCCTTCAACCCGTCAGCCAAAAAATCATACAGACAGCGCTGCAGCGGACAGTTTGGCTCGGCCAGCTTGTAATACATCCACGTCCCCTGACGCCGCGCCAGCACCAGCCCGGCCGCACGCATTTGCCCCAAATGGCGCGACACCGTGTACTGCGGCAGCCCGACCGCCTCCACCAGCCGACACACACACAACTCCCCCTCTGCGGCCAGCAGCGCAGCCAGCCGCAGCCGAAGCGGCTCACCCAGTGCTTTCAATAAAGTAGATTCTTTGTCCATAACAGCAATTCTTTATATGCCAATATACGCATATATACATATAAAACAAAAAAGTTCAAATTAAAATTCTGTTAGGCGGATTTTTTCACCAATAAGTGGACTTGATATGATTTGAATTCCAAAAAAATTGACAAACCACCCGCTTTCGGCTACTGTGTGCGGTTTATTCGGATATATAAAGGCAACAATCAATGCGTTACCTGCTTGATTTTCATCTATGTGTTGGCGATCTTGGCGTACAGTCCCAAGCTGCTGTATCGCCGTTTTGCGCACGGGCGCTATCAGGGCGGCTGGGATGAACGCTTAGGCCGCATCCGCCGCCGCCAACCGCACAAGCCGTGCATCTGGATTCACGCCGTCAGCGTCGGCGAGGTTAACGCCGCGGCCACGCTGGTCGCCGCGCTGCGCCGTCGGCTGCCGGAGATGCCCATCGCCATTTCCGCCACGACCGATACCGGCCTTGCCCGCGCCAAGACGCTGTACGAAAACGACTGCGATGTCTTCTATTTTCCGTTCGACCTGTCCTGCGTAATGCATAAGGCCCTCGCCCGCATCAACCCGGCCGTCATCGGGCTGATGGAGCTGGAGGTCTGGCCGAACCTGTCGCGGTTTGCGGCGGAAAAACAAATCCCCGTCGTCGTTCTCAACGGCCGCATCAGCGACCGCAGCTTTCCCAAATACCTCAAACTTCGCCGCTTTATCCGCCCGATGTTTGGCCGCGTTGCGCTGGCGCTGGCACAGACCGACACTTACGCGCAGCGGTTTGTTGCCCTGGGCTGTGCGCCCGACCGCGTACAGGTAACCGGCTCGCTTAAATACGACACCGCACAGACCGACGGTGCTGTGCCGGGGGCGGATGTGCTGGCCGAGCAGATCAACCGCGGCGATGAGCCGCTGTGGGTTTTGGGCGGAACGGGCGACGGCGAGGAGCAAATCGGGCTGGAGGTCTTCAAGACGCTGCGGCAGCATCGCGGGCTGGAGAACCTCCGGCTGGCGATCGTACCGCGAAAGCCGGAGCGGTTTAACGAGGTCGCCGAACTGATCGACCGGGCGGGGCTGGGGTTTGTGCGCTACAGCGAATTGAAAACGTCCGGCCAAAAGGTTGCAGGCAAGCCCTCGGTGATTTTGTGTGACACGCTGGGCGATCTGAAAAAGTTTTACGCCGTTTCAACGCTGGCCTTTGTCGGCAGGAGCTTGGTGCCGATGGGCGGCTCGGATATGATGGAATCGGCCGGCTTGGGCAAATGCACGCTGTTCGGCCCGCATACGTTTAATTTTACCCAGAGC
>JBFZBE010000339.1:0-6152 GCA_041308685.1 Phycisphaerae bacterium | reverse complement strand
GCGCAGGATCAGGCGCGCCGCCGCAAATAATAAGACAGGGTAATCCTGTCTCGGGCAAGGGATTGTAACGAAATACAATGATTCAGTGACGAAACGTTTTTTTGGACAGGATTTACAGGATAAAGAGTTTTACCACGAAGCACACGAAGAGCACGAAGATAAGAATGAAAAAATTTTGATTTG
The DNA here is from genome assembly GCA_041308685.1 of Phycisphaerae bacterium. GTDB lineage: Bacteria > Planctomycetota > Phycisphaerae > Sedimentisphaerales > Anaerohalosphaeraceae > T3Sed10-213. Next base: position 5,969 of record JBFZBE010000339.1, on the reverse strand, counting down.
TGAATTATGAATTTAGATTTGACTAAAAAAATCCTGTTCATCTTGTCTAAAAAAATCAGCGAAATCAGCGTAATCCGCGTTTCTGTTTTTTGTTTAATTTACAATCGTTCGTGTGTGTTTGTGGTGCAAGGAATTAATGATTTTGCAGTTCCTAAGACTGGCCTTACGTCAAACACAAAATTCTATAACTGGAAACGGCAGTAGGATATGACCGACCATTCAGACATCCAGGTTGCCGAGCCAATGGCCATGGCCGTCGAGGCCGCCGAGCCGACCCAGAGCTGCGCCCGTCAGTTCAACGGCTCTGCACTGCGGGCGTACGACGACCAGATGCGCCGCAGTCGTCAGGACGAATGGATCGTCCAGTATCTGCCGCTGGTGCATCGGATCGTTCATCAGGTCGCTTCCTACCTGCAGCCGCCGCTGACGCGCGAGGATTTGATCTCGGCCGGCACGATCGGACTGGTCAAGGCCGCCCGCGATTTTGACCCGACCAAAGACGCCGAGTTCAAGACCTACGCCTATATCCGCATCCGCGGAGCGGTCATTGACGAACTGCGGGGCTGGTCGTTTGCGCCGCCGACGGTCAAAAAACTGTTCGATCAGGCCCAGCAGATCGCCGAAGAGCACTTGCAGGAACACGGCACGGCAGCCGGCGATGAACAGATCGCCGACCGGATGGGCATCGGTCTGGATAAGCTCTATCAGGTCTATGAAACCGCCCGCGCGCGGCATTTTCTGTCCATCAGCGGCGGCGACGACGAGACGCCTGCTCTGGACGGCCTGCTTGCCGCCGGCGGCAGCGCCCCCGGTGACCGGCTGGAACACGAGGAAATGCGCCGCACGCTCGCGCTGGCGATCAAAGAACTGCCCGACAAGCAGCGGCAGATCATTTTGCTGTACTACCATCGTGAGCTGACAATGAAGCAGATTTCACAGGTGCTTGAGCTGACCGAGTCGCGCATCTGCCAGCTCCACGCGGCGGCGCTGTTCAAGCTGTCGGTGCGGATGAACCAGTGGCGCAGCGGCACAAGCGGCCTTGTCGAAACGCACACCGCGCAGGAAGGGAGGCGATAGCAGAGATGCCGGATCGTCCGCTTGACAGAGTGCAATCGGCGGTAACGGTCGCCCAGCCGGCCGCAATCGGGCCGTGGCAGCCCGATGACCAGAAAGACCCGCCCCGCAAAGACCGCCGCCGTGCGGCCAAACGCAAAAGTATCGAAGAAACACTTGAGCAGGAACAGGCGGTACGCGACGGTGCGGCCGCTGACAATGCGTATCATATTGATTATCATGCATAATCGGAAAATCAGCGTATGACAACACGATCGGTAAGAGTGATCAAGAATAACGGCGCAGCGGTCGGTGGGAGTGTGCGCATCGGACCCGGAATGGGTCACGCCCCTGTCAGGACGCATGCATCTTCGCGCACGCATACCCCGGCCGCCGGCGCCTGCCAGCAGGCGCGCATCATCGAAAGCAACGCCGAATACGCCATCATCGAGATCACTTGCGCCTGCGGCCAAAAAAGCCACATCCAGTGCAACTATGCCAATGTGGGGTGAGGTCGGGGCACAGAAGTCAGAGTAATGAAATCGCGGATTATGCAGATGAATACGGATACAATGAAGAATGAAGAATGTAGAAAATTTCCTATTTCAAATTTCCTATTTCCAATTGGCAATAGGAAATAAAAAACGCGGTGTTCTCTGTGCCCTCTGTGGCAAAAAAATAAAAATCCGTAAAATCTGTGTAATCCGTGGTTTCTCTTTTCTATGAACTACGAACTACGAACTACGAACTCTCATGGAGCTTTATGATGAATAAGATAATTACGATCACACTGTTTTCGGCGGTGTTGTTAAGCGGCTGCCGGTTGTATCGCGAGCGGATCATTTATGAAACACCGGCTGCGTCCACGCCGCCGGCCGCACAAGCCGCCGCCGCAGCGACCGAACAGCCCGCCCCTGTCGTCCAAACCCCGCCGGAGGTTGTCGAGCGGCGTTTTGCCGAGCCGCAGCAGGCCGCCGACCCGGTGCAAAGCGCCGTCGAATGGGCAAAAAAATACGAACAGGTGCTGCTCAAGAACGCCGAGATTCAGGAAAAACACAACCAGCTCTTTATCCAGAACACCCAGCTTGCTTCCAAACTGGAACAGACACAGGCCGAGCTGGAACGCACACGCAAAGAACTGGATGAAGCGAATGTGTTCTTGCAGCAGATGCACACCGAGCTGAACAAATGGAAATCGGACGTGCTGGGCTTTCGCGACGAGATGCGCCAGGCACAGGCCGCCCAGCTTGAGGCGCTTAGCCGCATTCTGCAGGTGCTTGGCGCAGAACCTGTCCAACCCCCCACTCCCTAAAAGACACTACGAAAAACGCGAAAGATGCGAAAAAGTGGAAGAATCCCTTTTATATAGAGAAGAAAGTTATAAAATTATTGGCGCCTGTTTTGAGGTGTATAAAGACAAAGGCAGCGGTTTTCTGGAAAATGTCTATCAGGAATGCCTTGCGATCGAGCTTGAAGAGCAAAAGATACCCTTTGTTGAAAAACCGCGTCTTGCGCTTGCATACAGGGGACGCCAGTTAAAACAAACGTATGAACCCGATTTTATCTGTTTTGGAAAAATAATAGTGGAAATTAAAGCCGTAAAACAATTGTGTAATGAATTTCGATCGCAAACAATAAACTATCTAAAAGCCACCGGCAAGGAACTTGCATTGCTTGTCAATTTCGGACACTATCCAAAAATTGAAAGTGAACGTTTTATCAATCAAAAATTTTAGTGTTTTCGGCGTTTTTTCGTAGTGGATAAAAAAGGGATTGTCATGAAACAAGGGATATGGATTGTGGTGTGTGTGTTGGCAGCCGGCGGCTGTCAGCGGACAAAGCTGGCTCCGGCCCCGCCGCGGACGGATCATTATTATGTCAACCCTGCCGGCGATATGGCGTCGGTAGGGCGGGTTGCGCTGCTGGAGCTGACCAATCAGTCCTCCCAGCCGGAACTGTCTGAAATGCTCACGGCCGCGATGGCCGACGAGATCGGCAAACGCAACCTGTTCAGTATGCAAAAACTGATGCGTTCGGACTCCGTCTGGCAGACGCTGAACCTGGACAACATCAAGGTGCATGCGTTTGACGATCTGGCGGCGGTGCGTCAGGCGACCGGCGTGGATGCGATGCTCATCGGCGTTATCCAGCGTTATCGGTCGTTCCCGCACATGCAGGTTGCGCTGAATATGCGGCTGATCGACCTGCGCAACGGCAAGCTGCTCTGGGCATTGGAGGATGTCTGGGACAGCGCCGACAAGGCCGTCGAAAACCGGATGCAAACTTTCTTCAAAGAACACATGCGTACCGGCTATGAGCCGATGGACTGGCAAATACTCATCACCAGCCCCCGTGCATTTGAGCGGTTTGTCGCCTTTGAAGTCGCCCAGACCCTGCCTAAACCCGGCCTGAATAACAAATAATTGGGCAAAATGCCAAAAAATCATAAAAAAAATTACAGTTTTTTCAAAATCCCCCGACAATAACACTGTAAATAGCGGTGATTTTGAAGACCAAAATGAAGATAGATGCATACTACAATTTGATTACATCGATCAAGGCCGACCTGAAGACGACCGGCACTGTCGATAAAAACAACGCTTCCAAAAGCGCTGACCGGGCGGCCGAACTGGGCAAGGGTTTCGGCGTGCTGCTGGAAAAGGCGTTCGCGGAGCCGGACGGCAGCGATGCGGTCGCCCGCGCACGGCAGGCGATGGCCGATGGCACACTGGAAAACCAGGCCGCACTCGACAATGCCGCGGCCAATATCCTCAATCTGGGCATCTAAAGTAAAAATACAATCGCCAAGGATGGCGTAAAAGCAACAACGGAGTATCGCGGACAAGGTCTTGGGTTCTTCTCGGCAACCCAAGACCTTGTTTTTTGTATTCGGAGAACACGCTTTGGCGCAGCCGGAACTGCTGCTGTCTATCGTTCGGTGTATTTGCGGCGTTTGCCGGGGACTTCTTTGCCTTTGACATACAGGCCGATGTTGCGGATGGCCTGACGCAGCCGGTGTTCGTTCTCAACCAGGGCGATGCGCATATAATACTCGCCGTTTTCGCCGAACGCCCGGCCGGGGGCGATGGCCACATAGGCGTTTTCCAGCAGCTCCATCGCAAACTCGATGCTGCCTTTGCCCTTGGACTGCTCGATGGGGAACTTCGTCCAGACGAACATCGACGCCCGCGGCGGCTCAACGTCCCAGCCGATGCGGCGCAGCCCCTCGCACACCACATCGCGGCGGCGCTGGTATTTGGCGTTCTGCTCTTCGATATCTTTGTCGCAGTGGCGCATTGCGATGATGCTGGCGATCTGAATCGGCTGAAAATGGCCGTAATCGTAATAGCCCTTGATCGTCGCCAAGGCGCCGACCATTTCCTTATTGCCGGCCACGAATCCCATGCGGAAGCCCGCCATGCCGTAGGGCTTGCTCAGCGTGGTAAACTCCACGCCGACCTCTTTGGCCCCTTTGGCCGACAGAAAACTGGGCGGCTTGAAGCCGTCAAAGGTCGTTTCGCCGTAGGCAAAGTCGTGAATGACGGCGATGTTGAACCGTTTGGCCAGTGCCACGACCGGCTCAAAAAAGCCCGGCTCAACCGTCATTGAGGTCGGGTTGTGCGGGTAGTTGAGAATCAGCAGCTTGGGTTTCGGATACAAATGTTCACAGACATACGCGATGGTGTCCAGAAACTTCTGGTCGTTGCCCAGCGGCACGGTGATGACATTGCCGCCGGCCAGCGCCACGCCGTAAATATGGATCGGAAACGCCGGATCGGCGACGATGGCCGTATCGCCGGGGCCGAGCATTGCCAGGCACATGTGGCTGAAGCCCTCTTTGGAGCCGATGCAGGCCAGTACCTCGGTCTCCGGGTCGAGCGTTACGCCCCACTTACGTTCGTACTTGAGCGCCATCTCACGGCGGAGGTTGTAAATGCCCTTGGAGACGCTGTACCGGTGGTTGCGCGGGTCTTGGGCGGCCTCACAGAGCTTGTCGATGACCATCTTGGGCGCACCGTCCATCGGGTTGCCCATTCCCAAATCAATAATATCGATATCTTCACGCCGCTTTTTGAGCTTGAGCGCATTGAGCTGGCCGAACAAATACGGCGGCAGCCGCTTGAGGCGATCCGATGTATCAATTACAAATTTTGACATTAAAGCAAATCCTTATCTTGATTATTTAGTAATATACATCAATCCAATGTTGCAAAGAATATAGAAAAACACAGAAATAATCAATCCAAATTCAAGAGCAAAGAACAACAAAAATGATTTTGAAGAAATAATTTTTTTGACAATTTAGACGATTATGTAACAATTGTATGTTGTAAATAAAGCCGGTAGAAATTGTTTCTTTCGGCAAAAAGAAAAAAAGCGTTATGAAAGGACTGTAAACACAATGAAGACACGGAAAATGGTATGGGTCGCTGTGATGCTGGCGATGGTCTTGACGGTTGGCTTGGTCGGTTGCGAAAAGAAGGAAACGGTAACGGTGGAAGTCCCCGAAGCCCCGGCCGCTCCGGAAATGCCGAAGGTTGACGTGCAGGTAGAGGCACCGAAGGTCGAAGTGCCGCAGGTTGAAGTCAAGGTGGAAGTGCCCGCCGCTCCGGCCGCAGAGCAGAAGTAATTGTTGTTGCGAACGTAATAAAAAAGGCATAGGCGTAACCAACCGTCTGTGCCTTTTTTATGTTTTTGGGCATAATAACAGATTCTGTCGAACCGCCATCGATAATATATTATTGAAACTGTCAAAAAATGACAGTAATTTGAAAAAATATAGGACAAGATAGTACTTGAAACAGATCCATCTGCGGGTGGGTTGGTGGTCGCGTGCAAGCAGGACGGCCATCTTAACCGTGTTTTTTCGGTTCATTGAAGCTGAAAACAAAAAAAAATCCGCTTGCGGGCGGATT
>JBFZBE010000338.1:0-3549 GCA_041308685.1 Phycisphaerae bacterium | reverse complement strand
CGGTTAGGGCAGTCTCCGGACGATTTTCGGGTCTTTGGCGGTCGCCCCGTCGCCGGCGGCGGGCTGCGGCTGGTGATGCCCCCGCACGCGGCCGAGGGCGGCGAGCCGATCTCCATCGAGCTGCGGCTGGAATCGTTCCTGCGCGAGCCGCAGAACATCTTTGTTGAAACGACATTCACCTGGCCGCGGCCGCAGATCATCGTCCCGCAGCAGGGCTTTGTCCCACAGCAGTACATCGAACAGACCGAACAGTTCGCCGCCGAGGAAGTGTGGAACTTTTTGACGCGACAGGCGTAATGGGAAGACGGAAAAACGAGGATTACATTATCAATTTTGAATTATTAAACGATTATTCAGCTGGATTGAATCCGAAGCACGAAATCCGAAGTACGAAACAAATTCAAAATTCAAAGGACAGAATGTCAAAAACAACCCTGCCGCAATAACCGGCAGGAGGCGTCAAAAAAACCGTTTTGGTCATTTTGAATTTTTGACATTCGAATTTGTTTCGCATTTCGATATTCGACATTCGAATTTCATTGCCGCCGTTCGTTTATTTCTTAAAAGACCAATAAAAAAGCTGGCCTCAAAATAGGAAACAGGAAATAACAAAAAAAAGGAACTTATATGGCGGATATCAAAAAGGTAGTGATCGTCGGCGGGGTGGCCGCCGGGGCGTCGGCCGCGGCGCGGCTGCGGCGGCTTAATGAACAGATTCAGATAATTATGCTGGAGCGCGGGCCGTATATCTCGTTTGCCAACTGCGGCCTGCCCTATCACATCGGCGGCACAATCGCCGACCGCAGTCGATTGCTGGTACAGACATCCGAGGCGATGCACAATCGCTTCAACATCGATGTCCGCACACAGCATGAGGCCGTTCGCATCGACCGCGCACAGAAGACCGTCCTTATTCGCGATTTGACCACCGATAAAGAATACACCGAAAGCTACGATGCGCTGATCCTTTGCCCCGGGGCCGAGCCGTTCCGACCGCCGATCGCGGGCATTCACGCGCCCGGCGTCTTTACACTGCGCAGCATCCCCGATATGGACGCGATTATCGCCCATATTAAGGACAAACACATCGAAAACGCCCTGATCATCGGCGGCGGCTATATCGGGCTGGAAATGGCCGAGGCGCTGGTCGAACGCAAGCTGAAGGTTTCGCTGGTGGAATTAGAGCCGCAGGTGATGGGCACGATCGATGCGGAAATGGCCGCACCGCTGGCCGATGAGCTGCGTCTAAACGGCGTGCATCTGATGCTCAACACCAGCGTATCGGCCATCGCCGAAGACGGCGGAAGTTTGAATGTACAGCTTAGCAACGGCCAAACCGTCCGCACGCAGATGGTCGTCGTGTCGGTCGGCGTGCGGCCGGAAAATCGCCTGGCCAAAGAAGCCGGCCTGTCCATCGGCGCGCGCGGCGGCATTGTGGTCAACCCGAATATGCAGACCAGCGATCCGGTTATTTATGCTGCGGGCGACGCGGTGGAGGTGATGGATTTTGTGCTGGGAATACCGGCGGTTATTCCGCTGGCCGGGCCGGCCAATCGGCAGGGACGCATCGCCGCCGATCACCTCTGCGGACGTGACAGCGCCTATCGCCGCACACAAGGCACAGCCATCTGCAAGGTCTTCAATCTGGCCGCCGCCGCCACCGGCGCCAGCGAAAAGCTGCTCAAACGCAGCAACATCGCGTATGAAAAAATCTATGTCCACCCCGCCAGCCACGCCGGTTACTACCCCGGCGCAATGCAGATGTCGCTCAAACTGCTCTTTGCGCCCGACAGCGGCAGAATTCTCGGCGCTTCGGCCGTTGGCTCCGACGGCGTTGATAAGCGCATCGATGTGATCGCCGTCGCGCTGCGCGCGGGGATGACCGTCTATGATTTGCAGCATCTGGAGCTGTGCTATGCCCCGCCGTACGGCTCGGCCAAAGACCCGGTCAACTACGCCGGCTTTGTCGCGGCCAATGCGCTTGGCGGCGATGTGCGGATTTGCCATTCCGAACAGATGCTCGCCCCGCAGCCCAACCAGCTCCTGCTGGATGTGCGCACGGCCGCCGAGGTGCAGAACGGCACGATCCCCGGCGCGGTGAACATCCCGATCGATGAATTGCGCGGGCGGCTGGGCGAATTGCCGCGCGACAAAGAGATATTGGCGTTTTGCCAGGTGGGGCTGCGCGGGTATCTGGCCTGCCGCATATTATCGCAGAACGGTTTTGCCTGCCGCAATCTGACCGGCGGCTACAAAACCTTCTGCGCCGCAACCGGAAAGGGTAAAAAAATCGAACCTACCGCCAAAAAAGAAATGAAAGACGACGCCGGCGAACAGAATGCAAAGCCCGCCCCCGCGCCGCAATCCCTGCCGCTGATCGTCGATGCCTGCGGGCTGTCGTGTCCGGGGCCGCTGCTCAAGCTCAAAGAGGCCATCGATACGCTTGCGGCGGGGCAGGTCGTAACGCTGCGCAGCACCGATCCGGGTTTTGCCGCCGATGTCAAGGCCTTCTGCCACAGCGGCGGCCACACGCTGCAGTCCGTTGCGGCCGTCAAAGGCGTCTATGCCGCCACCGTCGTCAAAGGACAGCCGGCCGTATGCGAACTTGCCCGCGGCGGCGGCGCAAAGAATAAAACCATCGTCGTATTCAGCGGCGATTTTGACAAGGCGATGGCCGCGTTCATCATCGCCAACGGCGCCGCCGCGATGGGCAGCGAGGTAACGCTGTTCTTTACGTTCTGGGGCTTGAACCTGCTGCGCCGACCGGAATACATCGCCGTCGAAAAAACGCCCATCGAAAAAATGTTCGGCTGGATGATGCCGCGCGGGGCCGAGCGCACCAAGCTGTCCAAGATGAATATGCTCGGCGCCGGCACGCTGATGATCAAGGGCATTATGAAGGCCAAGCATGTCGCGCCGCTGTCAGAGCTGATCGCCAAAGCGCGGCAGAACAACGTGCGCTTTGTGGCTTGCGCGATGTCGATGGATTTGATGGGCATCAAAAAAGAAGAACTGATCGACGGCGTCGAAGAAGGCGGCGTGGCGATGTATCTGGATCAAGCCGAATCCGCCGGCGTCAATCTGTTCATTTAGCGCGTCGAAAGAGCGTCCAGCTTCCAGCTCCCAGATTCCAGCTTTCAGCTTTTTTTCGCTGGCCGCTGGCGGCTGGAAGCTGGATGCTTGTTCTAATCCGTGAAAATCCGCGTAATCCGCGGTTATTTTTTGGAGTGGGTAAAGGGCTAACGCCCATCCTGCGACAAACGACTAACCCCTATTACGACATCATCATAAAAAGGATCCCCAGCCCCAGTACGCCGGCCAATGCGCTGACGATCACCAGTGCGATACGGTACTTGGCGACGGCCTCCTCGGAATACCCATGGCGGCCGTCTTCATCCAGATCGACCCTCTGGCCTTCTTCCTCGATCTTGCTGAGGTCCTCGACATTGAACTTCTGCCGCGCCATCAGCGGCGACCGTCCCGCCCTCACCGCTTCCAGATAGGTGATGACCTCATCCATGGTTTTGTAGCGACCGCTGCGGTCTTTAA
>JBFZBE010000337.1:0-7716 GCA_041308685.1 Phycisphaerae bacterium | reverse complement strand
GGCAAAAGTACAAGGAAAAAGGTAAAAAGAGTATATTGTCCAGAAGCGGGTATCGGCGGATTGCTTTTATTTTATGCAAAAGAAGGCCGCCTGACACCGAATGTGCCGGGCGGCCTTTGATTTTTTTCTTTTTGCCTTGCGATAAACGCAAAGCTCTTTTACTGGAAATGGCAATAGCTGCGTCCCAAGCCGGCCAGCATTGGCTTACTGCATGGGCATCATCGGCATTCCGGGCATCCCCGGCATACCGGGCATTCCAGGCATCCCAGGCATTCCGGGCATCCCCGGCATTCCGGGCATTCCCGGCATCGACCCCGGCGCACCGCCGGTGCGGCTGGTATTCAGCGGCTGGGCGTTTTGCTCGGCGTCTTTGATTTCGGTGTGTTCACGCCGCATCGCCGATGACCAGTTGGCCCGTCCGATCGGCATCGCCGCCATCACATTGTCTGTGCCGTAATACAGCAGTTGTGAAAATTCCCGGCGGTTGGGGTTGGCCGCCGTCCCCCAGTCGATGACCGCATTGACATCCACCATCATAAACGGCGTCGAAAAATCCACCGTCTTGACCGCGCCAAGTTCCGTACCGGAAGGCACAGGCGTTGATCCGTCGGCGGACGTGGCCGGCTCCAGATCGACCTTTTGGCCGATGATCTGTCCGGCAAAGACATCAAACTCGTGCGTGCGCCATTGCCCCAGATAATACCGTGCCACATCCACCTTTACGCCGCCGGCCGACTCGCGCGACAGCGCTTCAACAGGGAAGATATGGATCATTTTGGGAATCGTTACCGATTTTTCGATTTCCGCAAACGGCCCCCAGAAGATAGTTTGGTTTTGCAGATGTTTCTGTTCCTCGGCAAACCAATTGCGTCCGGCGATCGGATTGAACACGCCCATGCGAATGCGGTATTGATAGGTATTGCCCGGCACGGCCGTATCGTCGTGCGCCCACACAAGCACCGGGTCGCGCTGCGTATCCAGCTTGGTCTGCTCGGTCAGGCGTTCGCGCTGCATATCCTTCTGGATATCGTCCAGTGTGCGTTCGCGCTTGGCCGCCGCGGGATTGCGCATCGGTGCATTGGGGTCTGTGCCCGGCATTCCGGGCATACCCGGCATCATCATTCCGGGAGTGTCCTGTCCTGCATCGCGGCGATTGCGCTGATCCTGCCGATCCTGCCGTCCGCCGCCCGGCATTCCGGGCATTCCCGGCCCCATTCCTCCGTCGCGCGCGGTATCGCGCGTATCGCGGGCGCGCGCCCGTTCGTCGCGCTGCCGTTTCATTTCTTCTTCTTTCTGCCGTTTGAGAATGGTCTGGGCCTCTTCCATATACTTGGGCGGCAGCCACGGCATCTGCAGCGATGCAAAATCATACGCCTGCGGCTGCAGCACATTGATCTGCACCCGAACGTCGTTGTATTGACGCGACCACAACTCCACGCCGCCGAATTCCATTTGCTCGACCGTTGTCGGCGTCTTTTGGATCAGCGACCGATAGGCGTCGATCTGCACCGGCGGCACCACTTGCCAGTCGTTCCAGGAGCCGTCGGCGTTTTGCGTGCGCCGCTGCAGTTCCACGCGGGCGATGATCGGCTTGGCAAACGCCGCGTCGCGCCATGCCGCGTTCAGACGCGGACCGTTAAACGACTGCTGAAAATTGCGATACAGCGACTGCAGATCAAAACGCCCCGATACCGTTACAAAGTCCAGATCGCCCAAGTCCACCGGCACGCCGCTGTAGGGCATTTCCGGCGTTACTTCTTCGATCGCTTTGAACGCCGCCCCGCGCACCGCGGCGATCTGCACCTCGGTCAGCCCTGCGATCTCAGGCGCCGGATAAATGCGGTTGTCGTCGATGATGCGCTCGCCGCCGCCCGGATACGGGATCGGCAAATCGGCTGCAAGCCCGTGCAGCGCATTGCCGAAAAACCGGTCAAATTCCGACGTCAGCCGCAGATCGTAGGGCATCCCTTCGGTCGGCTCATCCAGCTCATCTTTCAAATACTCGGCATAACGCTGATTGCGCTGATCGATTTGTCCGGGGCCGAACGTCTGTCCGTCCAGCTCTGCGCCGTAGGGGTTGCTCAGCACCAGCGTCCACAGCAGATAGACGCTGATGATCACGATCAGCCCCAGCACCGCCTTGTCCAGATGGGCTTCGATTAAATCCTGTATCTTGTTCTTTTTGCTCATAACCGTATTCCGTTTATAAGTGCCAAAATATAATACTGCCTGGAGCGTAAAACAGCGAACCGCCGCCGGCGGATGCCGCCTTTTTACCTTTTACGTTTTGCCTTTTACCGCTTGCGGTTACATCATCGGCATTCCATATCCGCCGCTTTGCCCGCTGCTGCCGTCGCCGGTCTGCGAGGCGTCCGCCTGTCCGAGCGCCTGTTTGATCATCGTCGGCTTGATCGCATCATACCCGCGCCGATCCAGCACATACTCGCACACCAGGTCCAACTGCATCGTCGCGCCGCTTCCGTAGCGGTACAATTCGTGCAGGGGATTGTCCGGTTCGACCACGCTGATGCTGTTTTGCAGGATCGTGATTTGATTGTGCCGGGAGCTGACTTGTCGCCCGTCCGCCTTGAACTCCTCGCGGAACGTGTGTTCCTTTTCGCTGCACAGTTCGCGCATAAACGCCAGCGTCTGGCGGCTGTCCACCAGCACCGATACCGCAAAGTGGATCACATCGATATCCGTATTGCCCATCCGCCCCGTCCAGGACTTGGGCAAAAAGACGCTTGTACCTGCCATTGCTGTTCCGGTCATCCCGCCGGAACCACCGGCTATCGCGGAGGCGTCGAACACATAGTTGGGTTCATCGCGGACGGCGGTCGTCTGGCCGCCGCCTCTTGTACCTGCCGGCATACCGCCCGGGCGCATTGCGTCGCTGATCTGTACCGGCCCGCTGAACGAAACGCCCAGCAGCCGCTTGACCGGCGAGGTCGAGACGCGCGTCGAGCCGGCATTCATGGTTTGGATGGTTTTGGCGATGTCCTCATAAATCCAAAACGCCGTCTGCGAATTCCAGCAGTCCCGGATCGCCGATTCGCGGCCTTCAAAGGTAAAGTTCTGCCAGAAGTCGTACCACAAAAACGCCGACGGCGCCGCATACACCGCAATACGCTCGGCGCGTTCGGTGCACAGCGCATCGATGATGGGGTCTTTGGCAGCGGCTTGTCGTGTTCCGCCGTAAGCGCCGTAACCGGCCCCGCCTACGGCGCCAACGCCCGTCCGTCCGCCCGTGCGCGAGCGGATCTCGGCTTCACTGGGCGCATCCGAGGCGTTCATGGCTGTCAGCATTCCGGTGATTGCCGCTGTGTAATCTTTGCCGAACTGCACGAAGATTTGGTCGGAGGTTTCCGTCGGCTCTGGAAAGATCACTGATCGATAGCTGACCAGTTCGCGCTGGCTGCTTTGCCGCATCAGCGCATCGATCTGGTTGGCCTCGGCCTCAAGCTGATCCATATACCGCTTGGCCTCGGCGGGCTTGCCGCGCGAAGGCACTTGCCCGCTCAGCGAGCGGATCGTACCGGCCTGCCGTGTGCTGTTGGCCATCTGTGCCCGCACCTTGCCGCCCAGCCACAGCGTTGGGATCAGCAAAATCCCCGCAAGCAGCAGCAGTCCCACCGGCGGCAGCAGTGCCGCATACTTTTTCAGAATCGCTTTTATAATACCCATATCACTTCGATCCTCTGACTTCTGTATTCTGTGTTCTGTATTCTGACTTCTGACTTCTTCCTACTGCTGCACCTGTCCATCCGCCGGCGGCGCATTGTCCGGGTTCTTCCAGGCAAACTTGGCATAAATGCGGAACCACTGATCGCGGTCGATGAACTTTTCTTCGCCGAACGGCGTGTATTTTTTGCGTCCCACATCGCTGCTTTTCAGTGATGGGTCTTTGGCGACTTCGTCTGCCGTGTAAATATCATACGTGCGGCTGATTTCTTCCTGCGTCATCGGGTCGATCAGCACGGTTTCGACCGTAATGCGGTCTTGCTGTGTGCCGCCGGCCATACGCATCCCGCCGGCGATTGTTCCCGCGGCGGGGGTTTCTTCCTGCACACGCTGAATCTCTTTGACGACGCCGATCCCTGCCGGTGTCAGGCCGCTGGCCAGATCGACCCGGCCGGTTTCGATCTTAAAGTGCGTAATGTCGCTCTTTTTGAACAATTCAAACGGTGTATCCGCAAACAGTTTCTTGAGATTTTCAAAGCGGGTGATCACGCCCCAGCGGGTTTGGTTATCGCCTACGCCGGGCGGGTCAAGCAGCTCCGAAAGTCGTTCATACGGGCTGTATCCTTCGATCAGCAGGGTAAAGCCCGTTTCACCCGAGGCCTCGCCTTCACCGCTCGGAGCGCTGCTGCCCATCCCCATTCCCATTCCCATATCCATCCCCGGCATTCCCGGCATTCCCGGCATTCCCGGCATTCCCGGCATTCCGGGCATTCCGGGCATACCCGGCATCATCATCCCGCCGCCTGCGGGCGATCGTGTCCCTGTAGAACGTGCGGTACGTCCCGTCGCATCCACCGTCGGAAAACCCGCCATCGATACATCCGCCGCCGCCTCGATCATCAGCCGCGTGACAAATAACTGCTTGCGCTGATTGCGCGGAATTTTTACTATTTCCTCGGCGTTTCCGTTTGCGAACGCCTCAAACAAGGCCGCCTGCGACGGGGTGTTCGCGGCGCTGGGCAGACACCGCACGATCGTTTCATTCAGCCGCGGTACAACATCTCGGTGTTTGAAGGCGGCTTTGTGTTTGGCCACCATATCCAGCAGCGGCTGACGGCGGTTTTCCTGTTCACTGACCTCACGCTGCACGCCTTCGACTAAACTGATCGACTGCTCGACCTCGCGCCGCACCGCCGCCTGACTGTCATATTTCTTCAGATCGCTGAACGCACGCAGCATCCCCAGCAGCATCACCAACGTCAATACGCCAGCGGCTATGGTAAATATCCTGGCCTTGCGGGTCCAGGTCATCGCGCGGGCGATCTTACGCGGCAGCAAGTTGGTTTTGATCCGTGCCTGCCCCAAAAGCTGTACGCCCAGCCCGTACACCACCGCAAAATCGGACACATTTTCGTGGAACTTGGCCGTCGAAACATCCGCAGCCAGTTTGAGCCGCTCGAAGGTATCCGGCTTGACCACCGTCATCCCCAGCGACTGCTGAAGATATTTGCTCAATCCCTGCAGCTTCATCCCGCCGCCGATGGCGATCAGGTGTGTGAAGGTCTTGTCGCGCCCCTGCGGACTGCTGGTAAAGAAGCCCAAGCTCCGCTGGATTTCGCCGCTCAATTCCGTATAGACCGGCTTCATCGCCGTATAGATCTGCCGCATATACTTGCTGACCGGCGCGGTGCGTTTGAGCTTTTCAGCTTTGTTGAAGGGCTGCTTGAAGGCGTCGGCGATCGCCTGCGTGAAGGTGTTGCCGCCGATGCGGATGCTCCGCTGCCAGACGGCGTCGCGCGTGCAGACCACCAGCGTGGTGTTCTCGGCGCCCATATCCATAATGACCACGGCCTTCTTGGTCGAATCGGCGATCTCCGCCCGGTCGTACAGCGCAAAGTTGTACAGCGCCATCGGCGCGATCTGCACACAGGTAACCCGCAGATTTTCGTGCGTGAAATGGTCCATCACCTCCGCGATCAGTTCGTTTTTGATCGCGAAGATACCCACCTCGGTGTCCGGGCTGTCCGGATTTTCCATGATTTGCCAGTCCCATTCGACCTCGTTGATGTCAAACGGGATCTGCTGGACGGCCTCAAACTGCACCACTTCGGGGATTTTTTTCGGTTCGACCGGGGGCAGCTTGATAAATCGCGCAAAACTGTTCTGTCCGGCGATGGAGATGGCCACTTCCTCTTTGCTGATATCGTTTTGGGTCAGAAAGGTTCGCAGCGTCTCTTCGACGATCTGTTTTTTCTCGGCCTCGTCCAGCCCGCCCCCGGATAAAACCGCCGAATGCTCGACATATCCAAAGCCGACCACTTCCAGCCCTTCGTCGCCTTCGCGCATCCGAAGCGCTTTTAACGAATTGCTGCCGATGTCAATTGCCCACACACCGCGTACTGCCGCCATAACGACACTCCAATATAAAATAAAACCTCAATAAGTCCTGACCTCTGTCTTCTGACCTCAGACTTCTCTCTTGCATTTCGGTTCAGGTTTTCGCTATAGTAACCCGTATGAAGACCTTTACCGTCCATACACTTGGCTGCAAAGTCAACCAGTACGAAAGTCAGCAGATCCGCCAGCTCTGCGAGCAGGCCGGCCTGTCCGCTGCTTTGCGCGACGCCGACCTCGTCGTCGTCAATACCTGCTGCGTAACGCACGTCGCCTCATCCAAGAGCCGTCAGGCCGTCGCGCGGCTCTGCCGCAAGCACCCATCCGCCCGCGTGATCGTCGCCGGCTGCCTGCCTGTCGGGCAAGACAGCGAATTGTCAGCCCTGCCGGAAAATTGCCTCATTGTCAAAGACAAAAAACAACTCCCAAATATCTTGAATTCGCTGCTGCAAAATCCAAAACCCCAGACGCATACAGGTTCCGGTAGTAAACCACTAAAGCATTGCAAAATCAAGGATAAAAACACGCCCCCGACATGCGATTCAAACGTGTCGGAAACCCACTTTTATGTGTCAGATACCACACAAAATGAGGGTATTTTGCACGCATACAAAGGCCAAACCCGCGCTTTTTTGAAGGTTCAGGATGGCTGCGATGCCCACTGTACCTATTGCATTATCCCCAAAATCCGCACCGAAATCTGCTCCAAAGACCCCCAAACCGTCCTTTCCGAAGCGGCCAATCTGGTTGCCGCCGGCCACCGCGAAATTGTTCTAACCGGCATATTTCTCGGGGCTTACGGCCAGTCCACAGCCCGCCGCAAACACTGGGATGCGTCCAAACGCGACCAGCTGGCCGCACTTGTCGCGCAAGTGGCTTCTTTGTCTGGACTTGCGCGACTTCGGCTCAGTTCGTTAGAACCGGCGGATGTAACAGATCGCCTGCTGGATGTTTTTCGATCATTCCCTAACATTATGCCGCATCTGCATTTGCCGCTTCAATCCGGCGACCCGGAAATCCTGAGACGCATGGCGCGGCAGTATCGAATAGAGGATTTTTTAGAGGTCATAGATCGTGTAAAATCCGCCCTCGACCGCCCAGCCATCACCACCGACATAATCGTGGGCTTTCCAGGCGAATCTGAAGGTCATTTTTCGCAAACAATGGATATTGCACGTCGTGTTAATTTTTCCAAAATCCACGTTTTCAGCTTCAGTATCCGCAAAAATACCCCCGCAGAAAAATTTACCCCCAAAGTCCCGCCTGCTGTCATTCACGAGCGATCCGCGCGATTGACGGCACTGGACAAAGAACTGCAAACGCAATATGCCCGTCAATTTCTCGGCCAGCCGGTCGAAGTCCTCATCGAATCCATCCGACCTCCGCGCGGCCGCTGTCAGCGCTATTTTATGGTGGATTTATCCGCCCATCCGGACGCATCGACCTTCAAAAAAGGCCAGATCGTCCGCACTGTATTGACCGTGCAGCATCTGATGTGCGATCCGTCTTAGAATCTTCAGTCGGCGGTTGCGATTTTGGCCGACGGGGGGTATAGTGCCATTTCAGTAATACTCTTTCGTCGCCGCGGCGAAGTAAAAAGTGAAAAGTAAAAAGGCAAAAGGACAGGGAAAAAGGTAAAAG
>JBFZBE010000336.1:0-6017 GCA_041308685.1 Phycisphaerae bacterium | reverse complement strand
GTGTTTGCAGGGCGCTGACCAACCCACCGGTTTCGATATCAATCGGGTACAGCATCCGGGCAAGGTCGCGCATCTGGGCAATCGCCTGATTGGCCAGCCGTGTGATGACTTCCGCACTTTTCGCATCGCCGGGGGACTTGCCTTTCAATTTCAGCGCAAGCCCCTTGCTCTTGATGGCCACGCCGGTCAGCACCTGCCCGATACTGTCGTGCATTTCCTGACCGATCAGTTTACGCTCACGCTCGGTAATCTCCAGGATTTCTTTTTCCAACTGTCGGCGATGGGTAATATCATGGCCGACACACAGGATTTCAGTGATTTTTTTCTGCGGGTCGCGGATCAGTTTGTTGGCCCAGACGACCCAGACGCGCCGGCCGTCTTTGCAGAGGTTTTCACGCTCATAGGCCATATACTGTTCGGGGTGCCGTTTAATTTTTATTTCTATTTTTGTAAAATTTCGCCCTTCTGTATCCGTTTTCGGTACAATCGTACCGACCATGTTCTTGCCGAGGATTTCCTGCTCGGTATAACCAAAAAACGTCTGGGCATATTCATTGAAATAGGTGATCTTGCCGGCAGTGTCCAGACGCAAAATTATACAATCCGCATTCTCCACAAGCTGGCGATAGTTTTCTTCGCTGGTATGAAGAACTCGCTGAGTATGCCTCAGCCGTGCGGTGATGTCGTCTAATTTTTTCGTTTGATCCTTCACTTTTCTGTCCGGAATCAGACAAAACAGTTTCTATTTCGAGCGTTCTCTGCGATTCATTATGTCGCATCCTTGTTTTTTTTCAATCTTTTTTTTGGTCAAATTTTCTGCACATCCCGATGGATTTATTACAGAAAGATTTGAAAAATAACGGCTGAATAGGGAATTTTACTGATAGGTCTGTAGTCCATTAAACCGACACAAAAAAAAGGCGTTGGACTGATTTACAAGGGGCTGTCCTAAGCTATGATGGATGCATAAGCACAATAAGACAGAGACGCATGTGCGTTCTGCTGAATTGGCTAAACCCCTTAAGGAAAGGAATCAAAATGAAGATGAAAAAAAATGTTGTGATTGCACTGTCGAGCGTGTTGCTGATCGGCTTGATCTCACTGTCGATAATGGCGGCGGAAGGCAGCACGATCGAACCGAACAAAGAATGCACCCTGCAGGACATGCACGAATGCACAATGAAATGTACACAGTGCTGTGAAAAAAACATGAAAGACACCGCCGGCGTACTGGTATTGCTGGACGAGGCCGTCAAAGCAATGGACACGACAAATACGGCCGATGCCAAAATGAAAATTGAAAAAGCAAAAACGATGTTGAAAGAGATGCTGACAGCACAGAAAAAATGCATGGAAACAATGCCCGCCGCCATGAACCGCTGCCCGATGACCGGTAAGAAGATCGGCCAGATGGACTTGCCTGACAGTCAAACCAGATTGTACAAAGGCAAGAAGATTGGTTTTTGCACACCGGCGTGCCCGCTTCTGTGGGATAAGTTGACCGATCAGGAAAAGGACCAAAAGCTCGAAACCATGATGCCCAAACGGCCGGCACAAGAAGAACTCATCAGGCAGATGCCGGACTCTTTGAAAACAAAAGAAAAGGATGTCAAAAGCAACTAACGCACAAAATGCAGCCCGGTGAACGGGAGGCATTGAAAAACCGGATCAGTTCATATTCAGAGTGTGAACGTCCGGTTTTTTGATGCGCGGGCTACTTTTGGCCCGACGCCTGTAGGTCATTTGGCCTACAACAAATACAGGTCCAGGTCTGATTTACAGGGCTGTCATTGGTGTTATGATGGTCCCATAAGATCAATGGACATAGAGATGCCGGCCTGTAACCGGCGGCCTTAAAGCGTAAATTTGAGGCCGGTGCAATTAAACGGGAGAAAAATCATGGAAACGATGACAAAAAAAGCGATCAAGGTTTCCGGCGGCACGGCCGGTTACTGCCTGTGTCCGATGTGCAGAAAAATGATGACGCCGGTTGACAGCAATGAGGAAAACGGATTCTTCTATATCTGGTATGAGTGCGGGGATGTCCATTGCGACGGACAATGGCTCGAAAAAAAGCCCCTTCGCGGAAAAGGGGTTTAGACAATGAACCGATTTCAAAGTCACAACAGGATTGCATTTATTTCTTCGTATCCTCCCAAAGCCATTGGAACAGAAACGCTGGCCGAACGCCCTGGGGAGGCATTGATGCTGTCGCCTCATGCGTGTATTGATCCGGTTTTCATTATCCTCCAATCGGATGTCTCGGAACGGTATGACGGGGATGTGGATTTTGTGATTCATAAAGAGGTCAGAACGGATTATATGGACGCCGCTGATTTGATTAACAATGAAAATATAACACGGGTCGAGCTGGAACTGGAGTTTCGGCTGCTGAGCGGCGAAGCCATTATGGGCATTGAGCTGCTGCTGAGACATCTTCGCGTCCCTGTCGTAACGACCCTGCTGTCTATTTCAGAAAATCCATCCCCGTCTTATTTTCAACGGCTGGTCGATGTCTGCAATGCCTCATGGAAAATCATCGTAACAAATCAACACGGCATTGAACTGCTGAAGAATAAATACCGGATCGACGGTCATAAAATAGAGCAAATGGCTCGTGAGATCGAGGAGATTCCGCTGGGTGTTTTTGAACGCGGGATTGAAACGTCTGTCCGATCCCCTTACGAGAAAATCCAAAGATCGTATTCACGTAGGGGATTTTACGGATAGCCTGTCATCCATTGAACGGACACAAAACTCAGGTTCCGGCCCGATTTACAGAAACAATCATTGTGCTATGATCAACGTATAAGAACAAGGCCGGCAGAAAACGCAAGCGTGCGGTTGGCCGCCTGAACGAAACGTTTGAAAGAAAGGTATGGATTATGAATAAGTATGATAAAAAATCGAACAGCGAAAAGGGGGCCTCATCCCAGCAGCATGAAGCATCCCCAGGAAAGACGCCTCAACAACCCAAATCATCACCCGTAGTAACACCGCGAACTCCCCAAGCATCGCCTGCGGTATCCCCTCAATCGGCTCCTGTGCCGTTGACATCGTCGCCTCAGCCGGCACGGGCCGGCGTGCGGCCGTTGTCGCGTGAATTTGTTTTGCCTAATCATGAGGAGATCGCCAAACGGGCCTACCAAATTTATGTCGAGCAAGGACGCCCGCAAGGCCAGAGTGAACAAAACTGGAAGCAGGCCGAACAGGAACAGCGGAACAAAAAATCGGCAACTCAATCTTCACTGTAAATGAAAACGATAACCTTTTGATTTAGGAGTAACCATCATGTTAACTCAAATAGATTGGAATGCGCTGGTCACCGATCCCCTGCGGGAGATGCTGACCAAAATTATGGCCTATCTGCCTGTTTTGCTGGGCGCCTTGATCATTCTGATTATCGGCTGGCTGGTGGCCAAGGCCATCAAGCGGATCGTGGAATGGCTGCTGACAACGCTGCGGTTCAACACACTGGCCGACAAAGCGGGGATTTCTGAGGCGATCCGAAAAGGCGATTTAAAAATGACCGTCAGCCAACTCGTCAGCGGTCTGGTGTATTGGCTGATCATGATCATGGTGCTGGTGATGGTGGTCAATGCACTGGGAATGCCCAAGGCGTCTGACATCCTGGAGCGATTATTTGCTTACATCCCACGGGTCATCGCCGCGTTGTTCGTGCTGGTGGTAGCGATGTTTTTGGCGACGTTTGTGTCCGGTATCGTGCGCACGGCCGCCGTAAATGCCAAGCTGCCCAGCCCCGAACTGCTGGCCGGCATCAGCCGATGGGCGATTATTATTTTCGCCATTACGATTTCGCTGGCACAGTTGGGGATTGCCCCGACTCTGGTCACGACCACCTTCAATATCCTCCTGGCCGGGGTTGTTCTCGCACTGGCGCTGGCCTTTGGATTGGGCGGCAAAGACGCCGCGGCACGCTATCTTGACGAATTAAAACAAAAACGTACCGGAAAATGAAGTGACGTAATGTCACCGAAGAAAGGAAACTGATTATGCTTTACACATTAGCAGTTGTATTGATTGTATTGTGGCTTCTGGGACTGGTTTCTTCCTATACACTGGGTGGTTTCATCCACCTTCTGTTAGCCCTGGCCGTTATCGTTATCCTGTTCCGGCTTATCAGCGGACGAAAAGTTCTGTAATCCGCTCTTCGGTCGGACACAAAACGGAAAGGATATTACCATGTCAACGAACAAAATCATTGCGCTTGCTCTTTTGGTCTGCGGGATCGTTCTGGTGGTCTATGGCGTTTCGGCGTCGGAGTCGTTCAGTTCCGATGTGTCTCGCTTTTTCACCGGCTCCCCGACGGACAAGACGATCTGGCTGTTGATCGGCGGAATCGTAGCGATTGCCGCTGGACTGTTTGGTCTGCTGCGAGGCCATACAAAGCTTACATAGACCTGAACAACAACACAAACTTTTTTTAGAAAAGGATACTCCCATGAAAAAGAGCATACTGCGGCTACTGGCCGTACTGGCTGTATTAACCCTTCTGATCACCGGGGGCTGTAAGGACAAAGGCCCCATGGAGACGGCGGGGGAAAAGGTAGATGAGGCCGCCGAAAAGACCGGCGAGGCCGTTAAAGACGCCGTTGAGAAAACCGGCGACGTTGTGGACGATGCGGTTAACAATAAATAGAGAACGGCTTGCTGGTGTGTCCCGTCAGCAAGCCGTTGAATAGTTGAACTATTACTTATTGAGAAAGGTTATGGTCATGAAAACAACAACACTATTAATGTTAACTTCCGCGTTGGTGGTATGGGTCGGCTGTCAATCCAGCAGCAGCCCGCGCGGCGGCAGCGTCCTGAAGGGTCAAGGATTTACCATCGACGCTCCAACCTATTTTGCCACAAAAATCAAACAAGGCGAAACGCAGAGTGTACCGATTTCGCTGAAACGCGGGTCGCAGTTTAAGCAGGACGTTAAAATGCAAATTGAGACCTCCGCCGGTCTGAGTGTCGAACCGACCAGTGCAACCATCAGGGCCAGTGATAGTCCGGACCTGCAGCTTAGGATTGCCGCCGCACCGAATGCCGCGCTGGGCGATTATCGCGTTACCGTTAGAGCGACCCCGCAAACCGGGGAGCCAACTTTGGCGATCCTTACCGTTCGGGTTGTCGCGCCCTAAAAAAAATGGATTATAATAGGCAGTGAGAATGGGGCGCCGATCTCAAGGGGAGAATCGGCGACCCTTCTCCGCCACCCCTCATCGAAATCGCAACAGAACCCTCACAAAAAGGAAAACGTATGAAAAAGCTCATTATTCTCATCGCGGCAACACTGCTGATAGCGATGACCTCTGTGTTTCTTCTGACCGGTTGCAACACATGGGACGGGCTTGGCAAGGACGTTGAAAAGACGGGTGAGGCAATGCAGTAATCTGCCTTGGCACAGTCGGATCCTGACGTCATGGGCGGGTTACACTGCCGCGTCCTGTCAACATCGAGGGACGGCTTGTGTTTAAGCGGGGTTTGACGAGTATCCCCATATCAGGAGCAAGCTATGAAAGAGAATGCGACACCTCTTAATATCTGTCAAAAAAGCGGCCATCTAATTGCCGTCTTGAGAGCGACTGTTATTGGCGTTTTTCTGTTGATATCCTGCGTGGGCTTGGGGTTAGATTGCAACTCCTCCACCAGTGCCCGCAACGATTTATTCGCACCTGAGACCCAAAAGACGGAACAGGACGTCCGCGGTCCCACCATTTTGATCAGTTACAGCAAGGAGACCTTTAAAGAAAATCCTATCTCATCGTTTATGTATTTTGTTCCGTTGATTTCTCCGACACAAGTGGATAGATACACCAGCCCTGGCAATGCCCAGCAAGTCGGGATTGTCGCTTATAAAAGAAAAAAGTCTTCAAAATCCTTCTTTGTCACCTGTGAATTTGAAATGCTGGGGGAGGGTATTCATAAGAATGTCTTTGACCCCGAGGAGATGATTGCGTTATTTATTGACGAGATCAAAAAAGGACAACCGCTGACAAATATAGATT
>JBFZBE010000335.1:0-6240 GCA_041308685.1 Phycisphaerae bacterium | reverse complement strand
CGCGTGGGAAAGCCGTTGTTGCCGACATTGCAGTTGTCCTTCAGGCCGGGACGCACGCAAGTAACAAACGTGCAGTACTCGGTCAGGCCGACGCCGGCCGCTTTGGCAAAAACATTGCCGCCGGTGTTCAGCACCGCCATGCCCTCGGCCAGCGGACGATGGCACATCTGCAAAGACCCATCCGCCAATTCGAAAAAGACAATGTCGCCCTTGTGGACGAAGGAGGAAAACAGCAGGTTGGTTCCATTAACGCCGCACGGCTGCCATACGCTCTCGGCCCACCAGAGCGCCGCCCACTCGGAAAGTATCGTTTCTGTCGGCTGCTGCGCCAATTTCAACGATCTTTCAATCTTATCCAAAAACGTCTTGACGCTCATCCGCACGATGCAGTCATAGCACTCGGTGATCGGCCCTTCGTGGAAGATCACATACAAATGGCCTTTGTAGTTCCAGAATCGAAAATCATGCAGCACCGCCACCTCGGAGGTGTGGCCGTTTTTGACATACGCCTCATAGTCGGCTTTGTTTTTAGGCAGCGGATGCTTGGGGGTCTTGCTCATAATCGGCAGCGGCAGCCGGTGCAGTACCTTTTGCCCGGTATCGTCCAGGATCGCCAGCCCCAGATGACTGGCCCAGACATCCCACTGGTCCAGCTTGTAATAATCGTCCGCCCCGCCGGCGCGATAGCCCAGAAACAGTCGGCTGTCTTCATCAAACCGCACCAGTGTCGGGTTGGTCGCGTGATGGCTTTCCCATTTATGGCTGTATCCGTCGGATTTGGGGGCAATTATATAATCACGGCATTTACGGGCTTTAAGCATAACAGAAACTCCTGAAGTTGATCATTCGTATTGGATTGATCGTGCCGCCAGCTCCTGTTTGAGCTGGGGTACGGAAACAAACTGGACGGCATCCATCCCGACGGCGGCTGCGCCGGCGACATTGACGGATAAATCGTCAATATACAGACACTGCGGCGGCGGCGTATCGACAGCGGCCGCAGCGGCCAAAAAGGCACGGCGGTCGGGTTTTTTATGGCCGGTCTGAAAACTCAGCGTTGGCCTGTCAAACAGCGCAGCAACCGGAAAGCGGCTGCGGATATAGTCCCAATGCAGCGGGTCGGTATCCGACAGTATCCCGATTGGAAACTGTTTTTTCAATGCCGTCGCCAATTCCTGCATCCCCGGCATCGGTGAAAAGACATCACACCACAGATGCTTGAACGCATCAAAGCTGTGCTGCAGGCCGAACCGTTCGCACAGCCGAGCGTGGAACTCCTGCGGCGTCAGCCGGCCGGTGTTGTAGGGGGCGAACAGATCGTGTTCCATCATTTTGGAAATCGACTCATCGGGGCTGCCAGCCTGTGAACGCAGATAGCCGAAAAAACCGGCGTTGATGTCCACATTAACCAGAACACGGCCTAAATCGAAAATAATCGCTTTTATCTCAAACACGGCAGAACACTTTCGCGGTTAAATCAGGATATTGTTCGAACGGTTCCGGCATCCTCAAACGCGGCGGGCAGTTCGATATAGCGAATGGGGTGCTTGGGATCGTACAGCAGTTCCATCGCCAGATCGACCGCCTCAACGCCCATTTCGAGCCATTGCACCACCATCGTCGAGACCGGATCAAAATGATGCGGCGACAGCGCCGACAAATGGTGCTGGCCGTCATAGCCGACAATCGAAATATCTTCAGGAACGCGAAGGCCTTTTTCCAAAAGCACATCCCGCAGCACATAAGCATGCAGATCGTTGGCGGTAATCACCGCCGTCGGCAGCGGATCCAGACCAAACAGTTTGCCGCAATGCTGCCGCAAATAGGCGACGGCCTGCTGCTGCTCAAACCGCCCTTTCTGATAATCCGCGGCATAATCGACCAGCAGCAGGGATTCGTCGAATAATCCCTGCGCAGCCATCTCGGATGTATAGCCGGCCTGACGTTCGTGGAAGGTAAAAGTTACCGTTGGTTGATCCTCGTGCATACACAAAAAGGCGATCCGTCGATGTCCGCGTTCAGTCAGCACCCGTACGGCCTGACGGACGGCCTCAAGGTTGTTGCTGTTGACGGCGCTGGCCGAAAAGCCCTGCAAACGGTTATCCACCATCACCATGGGAACTTTTTTGGCCGACAACTGCTTGAGCACACCCATATCGGCCTTGCCCAGCACAATGACCACCCCCGCCTGATCGTAAGGAAACCGATGCATCGCCTTTTCGTCATTGGCCAAAAACAGGTTGGAGACCATGCCGTTGTCCTGCATCTGTTCACAAATACCGGAAAAAACCGTGTCGTAAAATTCAATGCCGCTGCGGCCGGCCAGAACATAAATGTGTTTATTGGCCGCATCATGCATTTGCATCTTAAAGAGGATGCGATCGACATCCGACTTGCTCATATAGCCCTGCGACTGGCAGTGATTAAGAATCCTCTCGGCTGTCGCGCGGGACACCAAGTTGGACTTGCCCTGCAGGGCTTTAGATACCGTCCCCGGCGACATATTCAGTTGTCGAGCGATCTCGCGAATTCGAATCGAAGCCATTGTAATGTCTCCATAAAACCTTGAAAACTGTTTCTATTATATTGGAAACATTTTTTGTGTCAACTGTTTTTTTCTTTGCCTTAAATTTTTATAATTATTTTATAAACGGCTTTAATTAATAGTTTTATATCAATACCATCAAAACATAAAAGCGATGGAAACTTTTTCTTGACTTTTTCATTTTTTTCTGTACTCTAATGGATAAATAGCGTCTTAAGCAACCCCTCTGTTCAGGAGAGCGATCTGTGGCAGAACTGACCACCTTTGAAAAAATTCGCCGTCTGCACTGGCAAATCATCGGCAATGTCGCCAATCAATGGTTTTGCCTGACCAGCTTTTTCGGTGCGGTATTTATCCTGTTTCTGGATGAGCTGGGGATGGATAAAGCCAAGATCGGGCTGATCTTGTCGCTGTTTCCATTTTGCAACCTGATCGCACTGTTCTCCGCTCCTTATAATGCGCGATTTGGTTTCAAGAAAATGTTTGTCTTGTTTTACGGCCTGCGGGTTCTTTTTGTCATCACTGTACTTCCGGCGCCCATTCTGATCTATAAATTCGGGCCGGGGTTCACCTTTCTCTGGATTGCCGTCAGCGTCTTCTGTTATGCCTTGTGCAAAGCCATCGGCGAGACGGCTTTGTTTGCTTGGTATCAGGAATTGATTCCGAATGTCATTCGCGGCAAATTCAGCGCCATCAGCGGCATCATCCAGACGGCAGCCAGCATTGCCACCATCTCCGTAGTCAGTTTTGTCCTGGCGAGATGGCAGGGGTTGAATATCTTTATCTCCCTAATGGCAGCTGGTCTGATCGGCGGACTGCTTCAGGTGTGGTTTTTCAGTTTCTGTCCGGGTGGCGCGGCCGAACCGCAAAAAAGCTCTCACGCCTCCCATCGCAGCGATCTGATATGTGCCTTTAAGGACAAAACATTCCTGTGGTTTAACATCGGGTTTGCGGTGGTCACACTGGGCACCTCGCTGGGTTTTGCCTTCATCTCGCTCTATATGAAAGAACAAATCGGACTGCCTACCGGTCAAGTGGTCACTCTGGATATCGGCATCTATCTGGGATGTATGCTGAGCAGCTATTTTATCGGCTGGGCGGCTGACCGATATGGCTCCAAGTCCATTATGCTTTGCGGGATTTGTCTGTTTTTCATCATTCCCATTTGCTGCCTATTACTACCGCAAAAAAGTCTCTGGAGTTTTCCACTGGCATTTGTGACCACTTTCTTTCTGGGCACAGCCAATATGGCCTGGGGTATCGGTTTTAACCGCTACCTCTACAATAATGCAGTGAACATAGACAGAAAATCAACCTATACATCACTGTTCTTTGCCAATTTGGGGCTTTCGGGCGGCATCGGACCGATCCTTGCCGGTAAAGCAATGGTACTGTTTCAAACGATGGAGCTGTCGCTGTTCGGAATGGCCGTCAGCGCTTATGCAGCGGTGTTTTTTATCGGCGTGCTGATCATTATCGTCGGGTTGGGGATTATGAGCAGTCTATCAGCCAAAGGGGATTTGCCGCTGCCGGCATTTCTTCGGCTGTTTGCGGTCGGCAACGGTCCGAAGGCTTCTTGGCTGCTGTTGGGGCTGCATTACACTCAAAACGATCAGCGAAAAGCCGAACTGATCCGAAAGCTTGGCAAGACCCGAAGTCCGTTAGGACATATCGAAATCATCCATGCGCTGACAGACGCCTGTTATGCAGTGCGACTGGAAGCGGTCATGGCCATCGCCAATCTGCGCAAAGACCCGGCATTTGTTGCGCCGCTGACCGACATCCTCAATAAAAACGAACCTGAGTTGAGTCTACACGCCATCCGGGCGATGCAGACACAGGATTTCCCGCAGTCGCGCCAGTCGCTGCAGGCCGCATTAGGGTCATCCTATCCTTTGGTGCGTGTCGGCGCAGCGCGTTCACTGGCGTCGCTGAATGACCGAACCTGTATTGCCCGGATACTTCAATTATTTGACGCAGAAACCAATCCTGAGCTGAAAACAGCGTTCGGCTACGGTCTTGCGGTGCTGGGTTACACGAAACATATCAATACACTGCTGACGCTGGCCGCAACGCTGCCGGATGCGGCCCTGCGAGCCGAAAACGGGCTGTCAGCCGCCGTGTTAATCGGACGCTCGCAGCAATATACCACAATTCTTCAAAAAGCGGTTCGCGACGAGACGACAACGCTGGCGCAAGCCGCCTGGTCGCTCAAGAAACGCCTGCATCTGAACAACAAAGACCCCCTCACCGCCGCCCTGATTCAGGCCGCCTCGCAATTTGCCAACATCAATAACCGAACGGCCTCAGAACTGCTGGACAAAGCCATTCAAATGCTGCCGCAGGAACAATACAGCGATTTGGCTCGACAGGTGCTGACATTCTTTTCCGACCTGTTGAATAAAGGGATGACGCCGCCGCTGGAGTTTGTAGTGCTGGCTGTCCATGCGACTGCTTATGGGCGGATCGGCTCACACCACAGTAAACCACAAAACCAATGACCGCTGATCATAGCATCCACTGACCGGACAAGAGCGACAAGTCGGTCAAGTCCACCTGTCCGCTGCGGTTGATGTCGGCGCGTCCGGCAGCGCTGCCCGGCTCAAGCCAGCGCAGGGCAAAGTCGGCCAGATCCAGAATATCGATCGCGCAATCGCCGTTGATGTCGGAAGCTTTCCGCTGCGGCGAGGCCTGTATCTGGGCGCAGCCGCTGAATGTCGTGTTGGTGCGATAATCGACGATCACGCCGTCGATCTTCTTTTTGGTTCCGTCGATCGTTACTGTGCCGCCGGCCGGCGCCAGCACCGCAAGTACCGCCGCATCCGCCGGCAATGTGATCTCCGTCACCCCGCTGACATTGACCGCCAGCATCCCCTGTGAGACCGTGTCATACACATCCACCGGCACATCGCCGACGTTGATATCCACGCTCTGTGCCGTCGCGTAGGGATTATAATACAGATAGGTCGGATAGGAATCGCCGCGATAGTAATCCGTCTTGAGCAGATCAATCTGAAGAATTTTTTCGACAGTGGTCGTCTTGACAATACCGCCAAGAATCCCAACAAATCCGCTGCCGTACAGCCCCAGATCGGTATTGCCCCAGCCGAAACTCTGCGGATCGCCGGAGGCATACGGCTGGATCGCCGCATTCCTGCATTCGATCCAGATTTCGTTGACGTGCAGTTCATCCGTTGTGCCGCGGCCGGATGCGCAGTTGTCTTTGGCGCGAATATACAGCTGGCCTGCGCCGCCCGCCCAAGTGCCGTCAATCCAATAATCCTTGGTGGTCGCGGTGTTGATGGTAAACATATACGTCCACGGGCCGGTGGAGCCGGTGGACCAATAAAAGTCAAAACCGGTATCGCAATCCCCGCCCAAAACGGCCTTGCCGTTGACCACCAGCTTGTTCCACGTCGCCGGGTCGGCGTCGATCTGAAACGCCCAGATATGCTCCAACTGATTGTTGGCCGTAGTGGGGCCTTCTTTTAACACTTCAAAGACGGTATCCTTCAGCCATGTCTTGGTATAATCGCCCGATAGGCGCGTACCGATCAGCGTCTGCTCCGATGCCGCGTGGGCATAGCGCAGGCGGGTCTTTTTGAGGCCTTCATAGCCGATACACGACTGCGGGTCATTGGCGAAAGCCCAGTCCGAGTTGGTCTGGTGAGCGGCGTCGTGCATATAGGAATAAT
>JBFZBE010000334.1:0-2761 GCA_041308685.1 Phycisphaerae bacterium | reverse complement strand
CCCATCTCCGCCGAAAGCTGCTGGGTCTGTGCGGTCAGTTTCTGCGCCTGTTCGGCGGCGTTTTTCTTGCGGTCGGCCAGCTCGGTCATTCGGCTTTTCAAAAATCCGATGCGTTCCATCTGCTGCTCGATGCGGCTGCGCGCCGAGATCAACGCGCTATCCCAGCGATTGATCTGGCTTTCGTTGTCCATCATCGCCGCAGTCAGTTGGCTGACAGCGGTATCGCAGCGGGATACACTGGCCGCGACCACGCTGAAGCGATCCTGCCAGTCGGCCAGAGCGGTCTGCTTGTCTTTGCGGGTGGTTACGATCTTGTGGTATTCCGACAGCGAATAATTGACCCGCAATTCTTTGAGCTGCTGGCTGTATTCCAGATAGCTGCGCGCCTTGCCGGCCTGCAGCTTGACGCTGCGAAGCTGCTTTTGCACCTCGTTGACAATGTCGGCCAGTCGCAGCAGATTCTGCTCGGTGCGTTCGAGTTTGCGCAGGGCTTCTTTTTTGTGGGATTTGTATTTGCTGATTCCGGCGGCCTCTTCAAAGATGACCCGGCGGTCGGTTGTGGAGGCCTTCAAAAGCTGGTCGATCTGCCCCTGTTCGATGATCGAATAGGCGCTGACGCCTACGCCGGTGTCCATAAACAACTCGCGAATGTCGCGCAGACGGCAGCTTTTGCCGTTGATCTGGTAGTCGCTGTCGCCGCTGCGGAACAGACGGCGGGAGATTTGCAGGTCGTCCTGTTCCAATCCAAGACCCCGCATATCCGAAAAGTGCAAGCTGACCTCAGCCATGCCGCTGGGCTTACGGCTGGATGAGCCGCTGAAGATCACGTCAGCCATCTGGCCGCTGCGCAGCGCCTTGGGGCTTTGGTTGCCCAAGACCCATTTGAGAGCGTCCACCACGTTGCTCTTGCCGCAGCCGTTGGGGCCGACAATACCAGTGATCGGATGGCTGATCTTCAGCTCCGTCTTGTCGGCAAAGCTTTTAAATCCATTGATGACAATTTTTTCCAGTTTCATTCATCATCCTCAGGTACAGAGGCCGAATCCTAACGTACATCCTTATATTATCGGCCTTTTTGGAAAATTTCTCTAACGATGTTTTTCTATTGGTTGCTGTTTTGCAGGGGTGTCAGCACGTTGGCCGCATCAGACAGATCGCTCTGGTAAAAAGCGGCGTCCAAGACCCCGTTTTTGCACATTTTTTCTATGATCTCTACAATCTGGCTATACGATAACGCCAGTCCAGGCATTGCCATGGAACCCTGTTTAACTTCCGGCGATTCACCCATTGCGCGAATGATTTGGGTCAGCTCGTATCCGGATGACAACGGCCCTACGACACGCGGCCGGCCGGGGTGGTTGCGCGAGATTGCCATGTATTTATCGCCGCTGCGTGCGTTAATCGTCACTTGGCCGTCATCGGACTTCATAAAGACATTGTCCGATGCACGCACCGGAGAACCGAAAATCACGATCCCCGGCCGCTCTTTTCGCATCGCATAAACAACCCTGCTTCCACCGCACAGGACGCGATCGACAAAGAAATCTCCGGCGACCAGCATTCTTTTAATATGCACGCTTTTTGCGTCCAGTGCAGTTTCATAAGCGACAATTCGCATCTCGATGTCATCCAAGCTCAGCGCACGCACAAAAATCGGATCAGTGTCATCGCGTTTGAAGCGTTGGCCAATCGAACGCATGGCATCGGCACGGTAGGGCGATTGCGGGTCAAAAACAAGCTCCCGCAGCACATCCAACGGGCGTGAATCGCCGATATTGGCCATACACCGTGCGGCGTGAAACCGCACCGCCGTATCGTCGGATTTGAGCAACACCGCCAGATCATCCAGTGCGGTTCGCCCGATCGCCTCCAGCGACACCTCGGCAGAGTACTTGTCCGGTGCGGCTTTCAACTCTTCGATAAGCGACGCAATGCGTTTGGCTTTGAGATCGGACTGCTCTGTTAAATAAAGACGACGTATTAAATCTAAATATCGATTTTTTTCTTTGCGATATGTTTCCGGTATGACGATCAGCACTTCACCGGCGGAAATGGCATTGGCGGTTTTGGGGCCAAATCGTTCATTGATACGGTTGCGAATTGCTCCGGAGGCCAGAAAATCGGGCTTATTAAGTATCAGCGAGATGTTGACATCAGAGATCGGGTATCCCCCGCCCAACACATACCAAGAGGGCTGGCCAGCAGCGGCATTCCGGTCGGTAAAGATTTGGCCTTGGGCCCGTGCGACGGTTTTGGCGAATTGGTTGAACTGTGTAAACCGGCTCATTTCTTTCAAATCGGTCGTATAGAGAAACCCGCCGCTCAAAGACGTGGTTTGGGTTTGAGCCAGCGGGCGGACAAGAACATCAAAGGATTGGCCGGTGTTGGCCATCGCAGGAATGACCCCCAGCACCTCAACAACAGCGGTATCCAAGCTTTCTATGAATTTTTTCGGGCTGATCGCCCCGGCCTCAGGGACCTGCTGCCAGATGTATTTTTCCAGTTCCTGGCGTAATTCTACGGGACATTCAGACGACCCCGAACCAAACAGTCCCGCCACGATGCCAAACCCCCGAACCGCCACTTGCGGCGATTCAACGACTTGAGCCAATTCGGCAATATTGAAATCCATCGCATCCGGTGCCGCGGCAGGGGCGGGGCTTTGGGACTGCGAGTCCCCGCAGCCCGCCAGTAAAACGGCACTAACCACTGCCAAAGATAAAATTTTTTTCATCGCGTTAGCCCTTTAGGTCGGAAGAGC
>JBFZBE010000333.1:0-2811 GCA_041308685.1 Phycisphaerae bacterium | reverse complement strand
CCTTTGCGATGTTTGTGGTCATCCTGACTCAAAGCGCCGCCACATCGCGCGCTTACGCTGCCCGCTACAACGAACGTTTCAGTCAAAACACCGATTTGGTAGGATTGGGTCTTGCCAATATCGGCGCCGGGTTATTCGGCACATTCGTCGTCAACGGCAGCCCAACCAAGACGCAGATGGTGGATGCCGCCGGCGGACGGACGCAGTTGTCTTTGCTGATTACAACACTGATCGTCGTGGCGGTGCTGCTGTTTTTAACGGGTCCTTTGTCCTATATGCCGGAGGCGGTGCTGTCGGCGGTGGTGTTTCTGGTGGGCGTCGAACTGATTGACATTGCGGGAATGAAGCAGATTTACCGTCAGCGGCGTTCGGAGTTCTGGATCGCCCTGATCACGATGCTGGTGGTGGTCTTTATCGGCGTTCAGCAGGGGATCATTCTGGCGATGGTGCTGTCGCTGTTCGATCACACTCGCCGCGGCTACCGTCCTCAGAATGTATTGATTGCGCCAACTGCATCCGGGGATTTGAAAGCCCAATCGCTGACATCCAGGGCTCAGGCCGCCGAAGGATTGATTATTTATCGCTTTACACACAGTATGTATTATGCTAACGTCGAGCAATTGAAAGACGAACTGATGCATCTGGTCAATTCCGCCGATCCGCCGCTGCGGTGGCTCTGTGTGGATTTGTCGGCCGTCGATGATGTGGACTATACCGCGGCACAGGCCGCCCGGTCGCTGTTTGCCGTATTGAAGGCCAGGGGGATTCGGCTGGTGGTGGCACAGGTGATGGAAGACGTACGGGCCAGAAGCCGGTATGATCTGGCACAGGTGTTTGGTAAAGATGCGTTTTACGATACGCTTCAGGATGTGCTCAAGGCGTACCGGCAGTCCGTCGGGAAAGAGTCAGATGATTAAATTACTGCTGATCAGTTTGGTGTTGACCGGTGTAACGGTACTGCTGCACGGCGTCGGAACGCTGGGGATCATTTTGCGCATCAGTTCCATCTGGAAAAAAAAGCGACAAGCACAAAAGACGGTTTTGGCGGAGATTATGGTGATGCGGCTGGTGGTGTTGCTGCTGCTGCTGCATCTGGTTGAGGCGGCGGTGTGGGCGGCCTACTATTTTGCCGCCGGCCTGCTGGAAACGCCGGAATCGGCGCTGTATTTTTCGCTGACCAGCTATGGAACTCTGGGATATGGCGATGTGGTGCTGGCAGGAAGCTGGCGGATGCTCGGCCCGATAGAATCATTGGTCGGTGTGTTGATGATGGGCTGGTCCACCGGTATCATTGTGGCCGTGATCCTGCGGGTGTATGCCGTGCGATTGAGATTGGATTTTTCTGAACTGAAAACAACATGAGGTTGACGCATGAAAATGAGTATTAATCGGACAAAAAAAACACTTTTATTACTGCCGGCCGCCCTGTCATTGCTGGCCGGCTGCAAGGTCGGGCCGAATTACAAGCCCCCCCAGACCGCGGTTCCGGATGCCTGGCATCAGCAGTTGACGCAGGGGCTGGCCGCCGGACAGGCCAACCTGCAAACATGGTGGCAGGGGTTGAATGACCCGACGCTCAACGATCTGATTGCGCAGGCCGGACAGGACAACCTGGATGTCAAGACCGCCGCATCCCGCATCCGTCAGGCGCGGGCGCAGTTGGGAATCGCGACAGGACGCTATTACCCGCAGGTGGACGCGACCGGTTTTTATCTTCGGGAACGTCCCAGCGAAAACGGCATCCCGTCGCTGAACGACGCCGACCCGGCAAATCTGCACAATATCGGCCTTGGGGCGGCCTGGGAGCCGGATGTGTTCGGCCGCATCAGCCGTTCGGTGGAGTCCTCGCGTGCGGCGCTGGAGGCGAATATCGAAAACTACCGCGATGTGCTGGTGATCCTGTATTCGGATGTGGCGATCAACTACATTGAAGTCCGCGCGCTGCAGGCACGGATCCAATACACGATCGACAACATCGACTTGCAGCGCAAAACGCTCAAGCTGACGCAGGATCGCTTTGAGGCCGAGCTGGTGCCGGAGCTGGATGTCCAGCAGGCGCTGTTCAATCTGGCCAACACCGAGTCTACGCTGCCGGATCTGCGGTCGCTTCAGACGCAGGCGATCAACCGGTTGGGCGTACTGCTGGGACAGTCGCCGGGACTGCTGTCCGAGCGGCTGCTGCAGCCGGCGGAATTGCCGCTTGTGCCGGCGGACATACCGGCGGGGCTGCCGGCCGAGCTGCTGCGGCAGCGGCCGGACATCCGCAGCGCCGAGCGCACGCTGGCCGCACAAACCGCCCGTATTGGTGTTGCGACCGCTGACCTGTATCCGACGTTTTCACTGAGCGGCACGTTTGCTCTCGAGGCACAGCAGATCGGCGAGGTTGGCCGATGGGACAGCCGAACGTGGGGATTCGGCCCGTCGTTCCGCTGGAATATCTTCGACGGCAACCGCATCCGCAGCAATATCCAGTTTGAAGAGGCGCTGGCCGAAGAGGCCATGATGCAGTATCAGCAGGCGGTGCTGCTGGCTCTGGAAGAGGTCGAAAATGCGATGGTTGCCTACAAGGAAGAGCAGGTCAAGCTGGAGGCCCTGCAGCGGTCGGTAACGGCCTCGCAGAAGTCGGTCGAACTGGTCAATGACCTGTATTTGAACGGCCTGACCAATTTCCAGAATGTGCTGGACACGCAGCGTTTTCTCTCGCAGCAGCAGGATAAGCTGGCCGCAAGCCGCGGTTTAACCGTACAAAACCTTGTGCGGATTTACCGGTCTCTGGGCGGCGGCTGGAACCCCGAACAGGACGTACAGCAG
>JBFZBE010000332.1:0-5085 GCA_041308685.1 Phycisphaerae bacterium | reverse complement strand
GGCGTTTCGGCCTCGATCAGCTCGACGAGCGACTCAAACCGGCTGTGCGGCTTGACGGCCAGAAAGCAATGCTCCAGCGACACCGGCGCGGCCTGATTTTTATTCAGCTCCACCAGCGTCGGGTCGTTGAGATATTTCTGGGTCAGCCGTTTGATCTCCGGCGGCATCGTCGCGCTGAACAGCAGCGTCTGATGCTCGTGAATCAGGCAGGAGAAGATAAACTCCACATCCGACTCAAAACCCTGATCGAGCATCTCGTCGGCCTCATCCAGTACAAAGGTGCGCACCTCGGAGAGCCGCAGCGAGGTGTTGTAGAGCATATCGATCAGCCGGCCGGGCGTGGCGACCAGAATATGCACGCCGTGATCGAGCTTGCCCATCTGGATCGCCATCGAAAAGCCGCCGTATATGGCAAACGCCTCCACGTCGGCGTGTTTGGCAATCTGTGAAATCTCGGTAACATATTGCAGCGCCAGCTCGCGCGTCGGCACCAGGATCAGCGCCTGCACCGCCCGCAGCGACGGATCGACCGTCTGCACCAGCGGCACTGCGCAGGCGGCGGTCTTGCCTGAGCCGGTCTCGGCCAGTGCGATCATATCGCGACCGGCCATGATGTGCGGCAGCGTCTGCTCCTGCACGGGCGTGAGCGTCTCGTAGCCCATTTCCTTGAGCGCACGCCGCACGGCGGGCTTCAAATCCAGTTCTTCAAATTTCATTGTGTCCTAAAGTTTATACTCAATCGTTTAACGGGCGGATCCAGATGTTGCGGAAGCGCATCGGGTTGCCGTGATCCTGCAGCGAGATCGGCTCTTTGTCGCCGTGCGGCTCATAGGTCGCACGCTCTTTGTGATAGGTGATGCCCTCGATCACCCAATGGTTCTGCACCAGCGCGCCGTTGTGCAGCACGGTTACGGTCGCCGGCGCAATCAGCTTGCCCTTGTCGCTGAAGACGGGGCGTTTGAAAATAATGTCGTAGGCCTGCCATTGGCCGGGCGCGCGGCTGACGTTGACCAGCGGCGGGTTTTGACCGTAAATGGCTGCGGCCTGTCCATCCGGGTAGACCGGGTTTTCAAACGAATCCAGAATCTGCACCTCGTAGCGTCCCATCAGAAAGACGCCGCTGTTGCCGCGTCCCTGACCTTGGCCGACAACCACTTCCGGTGTTGCCCACTCGATGTGAAGCTGGCAGGAACCGAAGGCCTGTTTGGTTTGTATCGAGCCGGCGTCCGGCACGACTTCCATATAGCCGTTTTCGACTTTCCACTGGCCGCCCTGCCAGGCCGACAGGTCCGTCCCGTCAAACAGGACGATCGCATCCGACGGCGGCAGATGGTTTTCTTTGCCAGGCGTAACGACGACCGGCTGCGGGCGATTGGCATCATGAACGCCCCATTGGTATGTTTTGGCTGTTTTACAACCCAACAGCGACAGCACGACCACTAATCCGACGGACGATTTTACATAGCGCATTTGAAACTCTCCTAAATAGTGTCCTTGTATTTTACGAAAAAGCGAATTATATACCTAAACCGCCAAAAGTGAAGTAAAAATTGCGCATACTTGACAGAATGGATAATGTGCCAATATAATCTCCTGAATGCTTCCAACGAAAAAAATAATCGGCCTTCTGGGTGGGATCGCCTCCGGCAAAAGCACAGTCGCCGGCTGTTTTGCCAAACTCGGCTGTGCGGTCATTGAGGCCGATGCCTTAGCGCACGCCGTGCTTGAAAAAGAAGATATAAAAGAGCAGGTTGTTTGTTTATTTGGTAAACATATTATGGATGCCGAAGGACGGATAAACAGAAAATCGCTTGCACAGCTCGTTTTTTCGGAAAAAGCCGCTCTTGACGCCCTTAATGCGCTGATTCACCCGCCGGTGATGGCTGAAATCCAGCGGCTTATTGCGGTTTATCAACAGCAGCCGCAGGTCAAAGCCGTAGTCTTGGATGTGCCGCTGCTGGCCGAGGCGGGCGGGCTGGAATTGTGCGATGTGCTGGTTTTTGTCGAGGCCGAGGCCGAAATCCGGCGGCAAAGATGGCAAAAAAACGGGCGATTTGATGAAAATGAGTTAAAAAAACGAGAAAAATTTCAAATTTCTCTGGACAAAAAGAAATCTTTGGCTCATTATACCCTCAGTAACAATTCAGATGCGTCAGAGGTGGCTGGGCAAGTCGCTCAACTCTTTTCAAGCATAATTGATAGCAGGTAAGGTATTTTAATCTGATATTTATTCCCTCCTTTTTGTAAAAGGCGGGACTTATTCAACTCTGTATGAGGCGGGGCCCCTACAGTCGATCCCATAACAATGACGCCGGATGACGGCGATTATAGTATTGAATGAAAACAACAAACAGCATCGCACTTTTTTAGATCATAAGGGAGACGCTATGGCAAAGACCACAGCAGACAACGGTAAAGGTGAAGTACGCAAAAAACGGCCTTACCGTAAGAAAAACCAGACCAATCAGGACATGTTCAACGCCGAGTCCGCCGAGGCGACCGCCGTTGAGACCCCTGAAAACGGCAACGGCGTCGGGAATGTCGCCGAGCCGGCCCCTGTTGCAGCCGCTGCCCAGGCAGTTCAAGACGCACCGGTTGAAGCCGGCGGCGATAAGACCGACAAAGAAAAACTCGACGAATCCGTCCACGCCAAATACGAGCGCATCAAACGCGGCAACCTGCACATCACCGACTTGCAGAATCTGGACGTGGTCGAGCTGCACAGCATCGCCCGCAAAGAGAACATCACCGACTATATGGGGATGGCCAAGCAGGAGCTGATCTTCCGCATCCTCAAAGAGCGCGTCCGTCAGGACGGCCTGATGCTCGGCGAGGGCGTGCTGGAAATCCTGCCGGACGGCTTCGGCTTCCTGCGCAGCCCCAAGTACAGCTATATCGCCTCGCCGGACGATGTGTATGTCTCGCCGTCGCAGATCCGCCGGTTCGGCCTGCGGAGCGGCAACATCGTTTCCGGACAGATCCGCCCGCCCAAAGAAAGCGAAAAATACTTCGCCCTGCTGCGCGTCGAGGCCATCAACTATCAGGAGCCGGATAAGCTGACCGAAAAGGTGGTCTTCCGCGACCTAACACCGCTGCACGCCGAGGAACGCATCATCCTGGAAACCACGCAGGATGAGGTCGGGATGCGTATTGTCGATCTGGTAACGCCCATCGGCAAAGGGCAGCGCGGTTTGATCGTCGCGCCGCCGCGCACCGGCAAGACGGTGCTGCTGCAGAAGTTTGCCAACGCCATCAGCACCAACCACCCGGAGATCAAGATGATCGTGCTGCTGATCGACGAGCGGCCGGAAGAAGTAACCGACTTTCAGCGCAAGGTCGCCAAGGATGTCGAGGTTATCAGCTCAACGTTTGACGAGCCGACGGCGCGGCACTGTCAGGTGGCCGAGATGGTCATCGAAAAGGCCAAGCGCATGGTCGAATACGGCGAGGATGTGCTGATTCTGCTGGACTCGATCACCCGTCTGGCGCGAGCGTACAACACCGAGATGCCGCACTCCGGCAAGATCCTGACCGGCGGTGTGGACGCCAACGCGATGCAGATGCCCAAGCGGTTCTTCGGCGCCGCCCGCAATATCGAAAACGGCGGCTCGCTGACGATCTTGGCCACGGCACTGGTAGATACCGGCTCGAAGATGGACGAAGTGATTTTTGAAGAGTTCAAGGCAACCGGCAATATGGAAATCCATCTGGATCGCCAACTGGTTGAACGCCGCATCTTCCCGTCGATCAACATCAGCAAGAGCGGCACGCGGCGCGAAGAGCTGCTGCTGGATCCGAAAGAATTGGAACTGGCGTATCGTCTGCGCAAGGTGCTCAGCGAGATGAACCTGGTCGAGGCGGTCGAGCTGCTCAAGAACCGCTTGGCCAAGACCCGTACCAACGCCGAGTTTTTGATGACGCTCAAGCTGGATTAAGCAAGCACGCTGAAGCGTGGACTACAATTGCGGTGGGCTTGGCCCACCCTACGGTGTATAATGCAGTCCCGGCGATACGGTGTCGTCCGGGACTATTTTTTGAGAAAACGTAAACCATGAAGCCCATAAAGAACATGAAGAAAAAATTTTGACACTGATTTCCACTGATTAGTCATAAAAAATCTGAGTTAATCCGTGTTAATCTGTGGCAAAAAATAAACCTCTGTGTTCTCTGTGGCAAAAAAATAGAAGCGAAGGATAGAGAAACCGATGCAGGAAATCGCCAAGATTTACGATCCGCGGCAGGTGGAAGCCCAGGCCGAGCAGATTTGGGAACACGGCAAGCACTACCACGCCGACGCAAAAAGCAAAGGCGCCAAAGGCAGCTACACCATCGTCATTCCACCGCCCAATGTTACGGCCGCCCTGCATTTGGGACACGCCCTGAACAACACGCTGCAG
This sequence comes from Phycisphaerae bacterium, assembly GCA_041308685.1. Lineage (GTDB taxonomy): Bacteria > Planctomycetota > Phycisphaerae > Sedimentisphaerales > Anaerohalosphaeraceae > T3Sed10-213. Next base: position 688 of record JBFZBE010000332.1, on the reverse strand, counting down.
GATATTCTGATTCGGATGCGGCGGATGCAGGGCTTCAACACGCTCTGGATGCCCGGCACGGATCACGCGGGCATCGCCACGCAGACCGTCGTGGAAAAACGCCTGCTGGCCGAACAGGGCAAACGCCGCACGGACTTTTCGCGGCGGGAGTTTGTCGGCCATGTCCAGTCGTGGAAGGATGAGTACGAAGCACGCATCCTCGGCCAGCTCAAGAGCATGGGCTGCTCGTGCGATTGGCCGCGGACGCGGTTTACGATGGACGAGGTCTGCGCCAAGGCGGTGCGGACGACGTTCTTTAACCTGTTCAAGGACGGGCTGATCTACCGCGGCAAGCGGCTGGTCAACTGGGACCCGGCCACGCAGACCGTCCTGGCCGACGACGAGGTCGAACACCAGACCGTGCAGGGTTTTTTCTGGTATTTGAAATATCCGCTGGAAACGCCGGTTTGTGTCGAGGCCGTCTCGCCCTCGAAAGAAATGGAAGACGCGGGCAAGAGGTATGGACGGAAGGAAGATCGCGGGCAAGATGCCCGCGACACAATCGAATATATCACCGTGGCCACCACGCGGCCGGAGACGATGCTGGGCGATACGGCGGTGGCGATGAATCCGGCCGACCCAAGGGCCCCCTACCTGGTGGGCAAGCAGGTGCGTCTGCCTATCGTCGGAAGGATCATCCCGATCATTG
>JBFZBE010000331.1:0-4649 GCA_041308685.1 Phycisphaerae bacterium | reverse complement strand
AAAGTCGCACAGGAGATCGGTTTTCCGGTCATTATCCGGCCGTCTTATACGCTGGGCGGCATGGGCGGCAACGTCGCCTACAACGCCGAGGAGTACGAGCGGTTTGCCCAGTGGGGCCTGCAGCTTAGCCCCAAGAGCCAGATTCTGGTGGAAGAATCGGTCGTCGGCTGGAAGGAATACGAGCTGGAGGTGATGCGCGACCGCAAGGACAATGTCGTCATTGTCTGCTCGATTGAAAACCTCGACCCGATGGGCATTCACACCGGCGACAGTATCACGGTCGCCCCGGCCCAGACCCTGACGGACAAAGAATACCAAATTATGCGGGATGCGGCACTCAAGATCATCAGATACATCGGTGTGGAAACCGGCGGCTCTAACATCCAGTTCGCCGTCTATCCCAAAAATGGCAAGCTCTACGTCATCGAGATGAATCCGCGTGTGTCGCGCAGTTCCGCGCTGGCCTCCAAGGCGACGGGCTTTCCGATTGCCAAGATCGCCTCACTGCTGGCGGTCGGCTATACGCTGGATGAGATCCCCAATGACATTACCAAAAAAACGCCGGCCTGCTTTGAGCCGACCATTGACTATGTCGTGGTCAAGTGGCCGCGGTTTACGTTTGAAAAGTTCCCGCAGACCAGCCCCGAACTGACCGTGCAGATGAAGTCCGTCGGCGAGGCGATGTCGATGGGCCGCACCTTCCGCGAGGCGATACAGAAGGCGATCCGGTCGCTGGAGATCGACCGGCATTCGCTGGACGCCCGGCACATCAAGCCGGACTTGAACAACGCCCAGCTCCGCGAACGGCTGCGGAAAAACTATTGGGACAAGCTCTGGTATGTGGCCGAGGCCTATCGGCGCAAGTTTACTACCGAGCAGATATTTGAATTGACGCATATCGACCCGTGGTTTTTGGAGCACATCAGCCGGATCGTGGCGATGGAACACAAGATCAAGACCACGCCGCTTTCTAAAATGACGCCGGAACTGACACGGCAGTTCAAAGAAAATGGTTTCAGCGACAAATATATCGCCTTGCAGATTGGAATACCGGAAACGGAGTATCGGCAGTTACGCAAGCAGCAGGGCGTGGCCAACGTTTATAAGCGCGTCGATACCTGCGGCGCGGAGTTTGAGGCCAATACGCCGTATTTGTATTCGACCTACGAGCAGGAGTGCGAGGCCGAACCGACGAAAAAACGCAAGATTATGATCCTCGGCGGCGGCCCCAACCGCATCGGACAGGGCATCGAGTTTGACTACTGCTGCTGCCACGCGGCGTTTGCCCTGCGCGAGATCGGCGTCGAATCCATTATGGTCAACTGCAACCCCGAAACGGTCAGCACCGACTATGACACATCCGACCGGCTGTATTTTGAGCCGCTGACATTTGAAGAGGTGATGAACATCGTCGATATCGAAAAGCCCGATGGCGTGATCGTGCAGTTCGGCGGCCAAACGCCGCTGAAGCTGTCCACGGCGCTGCACGCGGCCGGCGTGCCGATCATCGGTACCTCGCCGGACAGCATCGACCGCGCCGAAGACCGCAAACGCTTCAATCAATTGGTCAACAAACTCAAGCTCAAACAGCCCTTCAGCGGCACGGCGCGAAGCTATGAGGAAACACTCAAGATCGCCAAAAAACTCGGCTATCCGGTTCTCATCCGGCCGTCGTTTGTGCTGGGCGGAAGGGCGATGGACATTGTCCATGACGAAAAAGGCCTGCGTGAGTGCGTCGAAGAGGCGCTGGAGGCCTCCGGCGAGCATCCGATCCTCATCGACAAGTTCCTTGACGACGCCACCGAGCTGGATGTGGACGCCATCTGCGACGGCAAGACGGTCGTGGTCGGCGGGATTATGGAGCATATTGAAGAGGCCGGCGTGCATTCCGGCGACAGCGCGTGCAGTTTGCCGCCGATGACGCTGTCCAAAACGCTGATCGAGGACGTCAAACGCCAGACCAAACTGCTGGCGCTGGAATTGAAGGTCAAAGGACTGATCAACGTGCAGTACGCCATCAAAGACGATGAGATTTACATTTTGGAAGTCAACCCGCGTGTCTCGCGGACAATCCCGTTTGTCAGCAAAACCATCGGCGTACCGCTGGCCAAGTTGGCCGCCAAGATCATGGCCGGGATGACGCTGGAGGAACTGGGTTTTACGCAGGAGATTGATCGGCCGTATTTTGCGGTCAAGGAGGCGGTCTTCCCGTTCCTGAAGTTCTTCGGCGCGGATATTATTCTCGGCCCCGAAATGCTCTCGACCGGTGAGGTGATGGGGCTTAGCGACGATTTCGGCATGGCCTTTGCCAAGTCGCAGATCGCCGCCGGAACCAATCTGCCGCTGAAAGGCACGGTCTTTTTGAGCGTGCGCGATATGGACAAGCCCAAGGCCGTCCTGGTCGGCAAGAAACTGCACGAGCTGGGCTTTAAGATTTTGGCCACGCGCGGCACCTGCATTGAGCTGATCAAAAACAATGTGCCGTCGGAGTTTGTCCGCAAGGTCGTCGAAGGCCGCCCGAACATTGTCGATATGATGATCAACCGTCAAGTGGACTTGATCATCAACACCACCGTCGGCGAACAGACGATCAAGGATTCGTTTGTGATTCGCCGCACCGCGCTGGACCGGCAGATTCCGTACGCGACGACCATTCGCGGGGCGGCGGCCATGGCCAAGGCCATCGAGGCCCTGCAAAAGAAAACAGTCGATGTCAAGGCGATCCAGCTTTATTATCGATAATTTGTAGGGGCGAACCTCTGTTCGCCCGTAAGGGATTCATTCTATGAAAGCAGTGTTACTACTGGAAGACGGCACGGTATTCGAAGGTCAATCGTTCGGCGCGCAGGGATTGCGCTGCGGCGAGGTGGTCTTCAACACGTCATTGACGGGTTATCAGGAAATCCTGACCGACCCGTCGTACAATGAGCAGATCGTTACGATGACCTATCCGATGATCGGCAACTACGGAACCAACCCGCTGGACTGGGAGTCGCGCAAAATTTTCGCATCCGGGTTCATCGTCAAAGAAAACTGCCCCTTCCCCAGCAACTGGCAAAGCAAAGACACGCTCAGCGACTATCTCGGCGATAACGGCGTGGTCGGCATTTCGGGCATCGATACGCGAAAGCTCGTGCGGCTGCTCCGCACCCGCGGGGCGATGCGCGGCATTATTTCCTCCGGCGAAACGAAGATCGCCGCCCTGCAGAAAAAGCTCGACGAATACCCCGGCCTGGTCGGACGCGACATTGTTCAGGATGTAACCTGCGCCAAGCCCTACGCCTGGGACAAGGGCGTGGTCGATGTGGTCAAAAACACCGAGTTGAAGCCGCCGGTCAAGTTCAAGGTCGTCGCGTATGACTTCGGGATGAAGACCAACATCCTGCGGCTGCTGCGTTCGCACGGCTGCGCGGTCGATGTTGTACCGGCCAACACCACCGCCAAAGACGTCCTCAAACGCAAGCCCGACGGCGTGTTCCTGAGCAACGGCCCCGGCGACCCGGCGGCGGTTACAGTCGCCATCGCGGCGGTCAAAGAGCTGCTCGGCCAACTGCCGATTTTTGGTATTTGCTTAGGCCATCAGATTTTGTCGCTGGCATTGGGCGGGACGACCTACAAGCTCAAATTCGGCCATCGCGGCGCCAACCACCCGGTCAAGAACTTCGACACCGGCGCCATCGAAATCACCAGCCAGAACCACGGCTTCTGCGTCGATATGAACTCGCTCAAAGACAAGAAGGTCGAGCTGACGCACCTGAACCTCAACGATAACACATGCGAAGGCATCCGCGCCAAAAAGCTCAAGGCCTACGCTGTGCAGTACCACCCGGAGGCCTCCCCCGGCCCCCACGACGCCCAGTACCTGTTCCAGCAGTTCACCGACTGGATGGCCAAGCGGTAAGGTTATAAAGAAATAAAAATTTTATCCACAGATTTCGCGGATTAATATGGATAAATGAAGAGTTAAGAATGCAGAATGAAGAAAATTTTGATTTGACTAAAAAATCCTGTTTAATCCTGCTGAGCATTGCGAAGTCCCGACTCGTCGGGATTAATCTTGTCTAATAAAATCAGAGAATTCATCGCAATCTGCGTTTCTATTTTTTGTTTTTTGAATTTGTTTACGATTTAGTGTTTTTCTTTATGCTGTGTTCTTAAAATCGATTGGTTACAGTTCCTAAGCAGGGGGCGGTCAATGCATGCGGCAATATTTCTGGATCGCGACGGCACACTGATCGAGGATGTCGGCATTATTGCCGAGCCGTCGCAGATTCGGCTGTACCCGGAGACGATCCCGACATTGATAGAATTGGGGCGGCATTTTATGCTGTTTGTTGTCACCAACCAGAACGGCATCGCCAAAGGCGTCATTACACCGCAGCAGGCCGATGCGGTCAATGCGGCACTGGATCAGATGCTGCGTCAGCACGGCGTAGATATCCGGCGGTGGTATGTCTGCCCGCACCATCGCGAAGACGGTTGCGCGTGCATCAAGCCCAACCCGACATTCTTGCGTCAGGCCGCCGCTGCGTTCGGGCTGGATTTGAAACGCTCCTATGTCATCGGCGACCACCCCCACGACCCGGCCACCGCCGACGCCGTCGGCGCCACCGGCTTGTACGTCCTGACCGGCCACGGCCAGAATCATC
>JBFZBE010000330.1:0-5103 GCA_041308685.1 Phycisphaerae bacterium | reverse complement strand
CAACGCCATTGCCCGCTGGCTGGATAAACACCCCAAGGCCAACGGCGTGATCTATCCCGGCCTGCCCAGCCACCCGCAGCACGCCCTGGCCAAAAGTCAGATGGATGGTTTCGGCGCGATGATCACGTTCCAGCTTAACGGCGGACTGGCGGCGGTCGAGCGGTTTGTCAAGGGCCTGCAGGTGTTTTTGTTTGCCGAAAGCTTGGGCGGGGTCGAGTCGCTGGTCTGCCATCCGTGGACCATGAGCCACGGCGTGATGAGCCCGGCGGAAAAACAGAAGATCGGTATTCTGGAAGGTACGATCCGTTTGTCTATCGGCATCGAGGATGCCGACGATCTGATCGCTGATCTGGAGAATGCCTTGGGCAGAGTTTAAATCGTGACAAGAGATACGCTTAAAAGACAAGGATTTACCACTAAAAGCACAGAAGGCACAAAAAAAATTAAAAATCAGTATTTCTACGGATTGATTTATGCCATTATCCGGCTATAATTGCGCCAATTGTATCACGGGCATCTTGCCCGTGAATGTTTCGAAGGCGAACTTTGTTCGCCCAAAGACAATTGAATAGCGATAGGTTCGGAGTACACGATTTATCGTGTGAAACGAAAGCGCGGCAGCGCAAGCTGCCCGATAAAGCGTAACCCTGTTGGACACGCAATCCGGCCGCTCGCGCGGCTCGGCTTTTGTTGAGCTTGAACGATAGAGACCACAGGGCATCCCGGCACCCACAAGCCAAACAGCGGCTTGTAGGTGCGTAAAACGGAAATTCGATGACCGCGGAGCGGTCGACTATGAGTAGCCACGGGTCAGGCCGATAGGCCGCAACCCGTGGTCGGTGATTTTCAATTATCCCTCAACCCTGACGGGGTTGAATTGGTGTTGTTTGACCCCGTCAGGGTCAAGGCGGGTGTGCGGCGATCCGTACCCCCGGTTGCGCTGTGCTGACCGGGGGCTATCCATAGACAACTCCTCCGGTGTTATGGAAATGGTTTCACAGGGCGAACACATAGGTTCGCCCCTACGGAAAAACATCGGGGTTCTTTGCGTTTTTCGTGGTGAAGGCAATATCCGTGCGCAACCCCGAACGATCCGTTAATCAGGACACCAACTGCGTCTGATCGGCGGGCTCCTGGATGTTGTACTGCTTGACTTTGGCGTAGAGGGTCGCGCGGGTAATGCCCAGCAGGGAAGCGGCGCGGGTTTTTTGCCAGCCGGCTTCTTCCAGCGCCTTTTTGACCAGTTCTTTTTCTGCCTTTTCCAGTGAGAAATCTTTAAATATGACGCCGGTGAAGGTCTCGTTTTCCGACACGGCATCGAAGTTATCAGGGTTGATAATCAGGGTGCTGGTGCCGATGCGGTCGCTGGCTTCCAGCAGGATCGCCCGTTCGATGACATTGCGCAGCTCGCGGACGTTGCCCGGCCATGAATGCCGCAAGAGGGTCTCGGCGGCCAGTTTGGTCAGGCCTTTGATGCGGCCGTTCTTTTCGGGGCAGATCGTCGAGTTGCGGATAAAGTACTCGGCCAGTAGCAAAATGTCTTCTTTGCGGGTTTGGCAGCGCAGCGGCGACAGGGTGATCGGGCAGATGGACAGCCGATAATACAAGTCCTGCCGGAACTTGCCCTGCTGGACTTCTTTATGCAGATTGCGGTTGCTGGAGGCGATGATGGTTGCTTTGCATTCGATCTCTTCGCTGCCGCCGACCTTGCGGAAGGTCTTTTCCTGCAGGACGCGGAGGAGTTTGGCCTGCAGATCGGGCAGCATTTCGCTGATCTCATCCAGAAAGATCGTCCCCTCGCCGGCGGTTTCCAACAGGCCGATTTTGTCCTTATCAGCACTGGTAAACGCCCCTTTGACGTGGCCGAACAGCTCACTTTCCAGCAGTGTGGCCGTCAGGGCGGCACAATTGACAGCCACAAACCGCCGATTGCTGCCGTGCCGCAGCAGGTGGACGGCCTGTGCGGCCAGTTCCTTGCCCGTGCCGGTCTCGCCGACGATGAGGATCGGGTTGCAGGCGCTTTGGGCGACCAGCCGGATCATCTGAATGGAACGGTGGATCGCCGGGCTTTTGCCGACGATAGAAACGGCCGCCGGGCAGTCTTTGATAAAGAAGCGGTCGTCGGTTTCAACCTCTCCGCCGGCCAGGCGATTCAGGATGATCCCCATCCGAGCCGTGTCTTGATAGCCGAAAACAATGTCAATAACGCCGATTTGGCGGAGCATTGGCTCGTGTTCTTTGCACTCTTGCGGCCGGATAACCACCACCGGCGCCTCACAGCGGGATTGCCGCAGCATGGTCAGCCCCTTGGCGATCGACACATTACAGACATCCGCGCCGAAGACAACCACATCGGGCACGATCATTATGACCTGACTGATCGCATCCTCAATGTCATCGGCCGCATAGAGCTGCGCGGCGAACGGGCGAACCAGTTGTTGTGCCTCAAGATGTTTTCCGACCACCAGAATTTTATCAACAGCCATAATATCGTAACTCAGTTTATTACTGGGATTTCTAATGCTCCAAACCATTCAAAAAACGGTACTGATATGGTCGTCAGAAAACGTCCGAAAACTTTAATTTTTTTATAGGACGGAGAAAGTTTTTACGGAAGAACACAGAACACAGAACTCAGAACACAGAATGAAGGAGTTTTGTGAAATCTATCGGCGGCGGAAACTTCCTGCCTGCGCGGAGTTTTTGTCCGCGCAATACAGAGATTAAACAGATGGATGTTTTTTCAAGGCAGGGAAAGTATTTCTTTAAGTCTATTTATTTTCTATAGATATAGTTTATTGGACGCACTTTTTGTGCAGGTGGCACAACAATTGCTAACTGTCATTTGCGGGATAGTGTCCGCATTGAACGTGACTTCTATTTAAGGAATCGATTATGGAAGCGGTAGCCGCCGGACAGCAGCGATTGGATTTTATGACGCTTATGGTGCAGGAACTGCGCAACCAAAATCCGCTGGAGCCGATGGATAATCAGCAGATGGCATCCCAGCTTGCGCAGTTTACCCAGCTTGAACTTTCGGAAAAAATGAACGGCAATCTGGATACGATGAATAGCAATATCGCCAAGATGAACACCAGTTTTGAAGGGGCGATGATGGTGGCGCAGTTGGATTATGCCAAGTCGCTTTTGGGCCAGCAGATTGAGTTTAATTACGGGGACAACAACCAGTTGCTTGACGGCAAGGTCAACCGCGTCTTTTTCAAGGACGGCCAATTGACGCTGGAGGTGGAAAGCCAGATCACACGCCCCAACGAGACGCAGGCCAAGCAGTCGTTTTATGTTCCGCTGAATGCGGTTGAGGGTATCAAACAGTTATAAATGCTCGTTTAGCACGATGTCTATCAGGAGATTATTATGAGTTCCGCATTATCCGCCGCAGTATCGGGGTTAAAAGCGCATCAGACGATGCTGGATGTGGCCGGTAACAACCTGGCCAATGTCAACACCGCGGGGTATAAAACCAGTTCGGTTACGTTTGCCGAGCTGCTCAGCCAGACCATCAAAGGCGCCAGCGGTCCGTCGGGCAATCTGGGCGGCGTCAACCCGCAGCAGGCCGGCAGCGGCGTGGAGGTTTCCGGCATTCGGCGCGATATGGGGCAGGGCAATGTCGTGGCGACCGGACAGGACCTGGATGTAGCGATCGACGGGGCGGGGTATTTTGTCCTCAATAACGGCCGTCAAGATGTTTATACCCGCGCCGGCTCATTTGCGATCGACTCCAACAATACACTGGTTGACCCGACGACGGGCTATAAGGTTCAGCGGATCGGTACTTACGGCGAGGAGGAAGGGTTCCAGAGGCCCGGCGATTCGAGCATTCATATCCCCTGGGATGCATCGATGCCTGCTCGCGCGACCAGCAGCATCACGCTCAACGGCAACCTGCGTTCGTCGGCACAAAGCACCGATGCGACGGTACATCGGTTGATTTCCAATATGGCGTTTACGACCACCTCCGGTGCAAATGTTGCTTCGGCAAGCACTTATATGTCCGACCTGGACCAATGGACGACTGGATTGGGCGTTGGCGATACAGGGACGATCCTGCTGAGCGGGATTAAAGAAGACGGCACGGTCTTTACCAATCAGGCGGTTACCTGGACGGGGGCGGCCGCGGGCGCCGGTGATACGATGCAGGATGTACTGGATCAAATCAGCGCCTTGTACGACAGCAGCACGGCTACGCTGAACGCCGACGGCAAGATCGTACTGACATCCAATACCGCCGGCTACAATCAGGCGCAGATTACGGGGATGAGTTATTCGGCGGCGGGGGCGGATGAATTGACGATGCCGACTTACTTCGATTATGCGAATATCGGCGGCAATGACAGCAAAAACTTCAAGATTACTGTGTTTGACAATATGGGTCAGCAGCATGTCCTCAGCGGTACGTTTGTCAAAACCGATGCGACCAATACCTGGGATTTGGTCATTCAGTCTGTTTCGGGCGAGCGCACGGCGTCGTGGGCCGATTATGATATTGTCAATTCCAGCGGGTTGAACCGGCGTATCAGCGGGATTGAGTTCAACACGGACGGCTCCTTCAAGGGATTTTCCAATCCGGCGGAAACGAACAGTTTTTCGGTGCAGTTTGACAGCAATCCCGGCATGACCCAGACGGTCGAGCTGGAGTTGGGAACGCCGGGCGAATTTACGGGATTGACCCAGTTTGCAGGCCAACAGTCCAGCGCGGCCGCGCTGACGCAGGACGGCTATGAGGCCGGTTCCCTGTCCAGCGTGAGCATTGACAACAACGGGATGGTGGTGGGTACGTTTACCAACGGCGTGAAAGTCAATGTCGCTGCGCTGCAGATCGGCGTATTTTCCAACCCGAACGGGTTGGAATCGGTCGGCAGCGGGTATTATGTGCCGACCAGCAACTCCGGCGACCCGATCGCTTCATTTGCAAGCACCGGCGGGGCCGGCTCGATCCGCGGCAAGAGTCTTGAAAAATCCAATGTGGATATGGCCACGGAATTTGTCAACCTGATGCAGGCGCAAAACGGCTATCAGGCCAACGCCCGCACCATTCGTGTGGCGACGGATATCCTGCGTGAACTGACGGGTCTGATCCGGTAA
>JBFZBE010000329.1:0-2567 GCA_041308685.1 Phycisphaerae bacterium | reverse complement strand
ACGCTCTTCCGATCTCAGGCCGAAATGCGCACAGGCAGCACGGTAGATCATCAACAGTCCGGCCACCTTGCCGTCGAACGAATAGCCGGCGATATGCGGCGTGGACAGATCGACCTTGCGCAGCAGTTCGGGGTCGATGTTCGGCTCGTTTTCCCACACATCCAGCACGACCCCGCCGAGCGTGCCGGAGGCCATCGCATGCTTAAGGGCGGCCGTATCGTGAACGCCGCCACGTGAGGTGTTCAAAAAGAATGCCCCTTTTTTGAGTGAGGCAAAAAACGCCGCATCGGCCAGATGATACGACTTGTCCGGGCCATCTTTGGTCAGCGGGGTATGAAACGTCACAAAATCGCACCCGCACAGCTCGGCCAGCGGGCGGTATCGGGCATCGCTGGTCTTACGCGCCAGCGGCGGGTCGTTGAGCAGGACGGTCATCCCCAGCGCCGCGCACTTGCGGGCAACGCGCGAGCCGACGTTGCCGACGCCAACAACGCCAATGGACTTGCCGGCCAGCGCAAATTGGCATTTTTTGCCCAGCGTCAGCAGTGCGGCAACGATGTACTCGGCCACGCTGTTGGCATTGGAGCCGGGGGCGGAGGCAAAACCGATGCCCTGCGCAGCCAGATAGGCCGTATCGATATGCTCAAACCCGATGGTGGCCGTGGCGACAAACCGCACCCTGCTGCCGGCCAGCAGAGCTGCGTCAACCCGCGTAACACTTCGCACCAGCAGAATATCCGCATCGGCAACCTGCGCAGCCGTCAACTGCCGTCCGGGATAAACGTGGACATCCCCGATGGACGAAAAACACTCTTTGACAAACGGTATATTCTGATCAGCGACGATTTTCATTCTATGTATTCCAAAACCTGCCTTTTTGGTCAATCCCAACCCGCGTAATTTACCACATCCGACGGCAAACAGCAACCGCCTTTACAGATGCCCTTCTGTCTAAAAACCCTATTGCCGAAGGTAAGAAAATCATGCACGCGGAAAGCATTTTGTCCAATTCCGGCGGAATCATTACAGTGAAAGCAAGTAAGAGGATAATTAACATCTTAATAGTCATTTATCGTCTAAGTTGCGGAAGGCAAAAAAATAAAAAAAATTTCAAGATTTTCCTTGCTATCGCCGACATAAAGCGTATAATGCAGTAGTAATAATTGCTCTTTTTCTTTTTATAGTACTGCAGTTGTTTTGGGACGCAGGTTTATACCGAAGATATATTACTATATTCAATTTGCGTCTCAGCAAGGCCGGACCCTCGAATCCGGCCTTTTTTTATTCCATCAAGGCCGCATTTTTGGACTGTATATCGCATTCAATCGCGCAAGCAACTTTTCCAAAAGCATTGAAAAGCCGGAGTTTTGGCTTGTTTGGTTGGAGTTTAAATGATTTTTATGTATGGAGTTGCATTAATCTAACTGCACTGGAGGCGGGGGGATTCGAACCCCCGTCCCGTGATATTTCAGGCCAAGCTTCTACATGCGTAGTCGTTCTATTTAGGTTTCGCTTGATACCTTGCCAAACGACAGGCCAAGTATCTCGCTATTTTGCTAAGGTCTCGCTGTTGGGCCGCAAACATGCCCGCCAGCCAGTCCGCATTGCGTCGTCCAGGGCCGCCCCGCGGACGGGGGCAACCGGGACGGGCCGCTCAATTAGGCAGCCAGTTTATACTGGGTGTTGCCAGTTGTGTTTGTAACGGGTGTTTAACCAGGCCAACCGTTATCCTGGGCACGCCGCTTGACCGTCATCCTATCCGGTCGAAGCCATTCGCCCCCGACACCCGGAGACCCGGGCGGGGTATCTTAAAATTATAACAACTAACGCCGGTCAATGCAATCAATCTTTTGGCGGTCACGTTTCTTGTGCTCATCTGCACCCGATTTGGCTGGCGATGATGTCCAAGATTTACTTGCTTTTCTGTCCGGTTTTGCATACGATAATTGGCTAATCTGTGGAAATTGCAATGGTTGTTCCCGGAATCACAAAATGACAGAGCCAATGCGCTTTGCAAACATATTGATTATCAAACCCTCTGCTCTGGGTGATGTCGTCCATGCCCTGCCGGTGCTGACGGCATTGCGCCGCCGGTTTGCCGATGCCAAAATCACCTGGATGATCCGGCCGGAGTTTGCGCCGCTGTTGGACTGTGTGCCGGGTCTGGACGAAAAACTGCTATTCAACCGCAAACAGCTCGGCCGCTGGTACACCCCCCAAGGCATCACGGCGATGAAATCACTCATCGGCCAACTGCGGGCGGCCAAATACGACCTGATTTTGGATTTCCAGGGTCTTCTACGAACTGCCCTGCTGAGCTGGCTGTCCGGCAGCCCAACACGGGTCGGCATGGCCAACGCCCGTGAAGGTGCGCCGCTGTTTTACACCCATCGCGTTACGCCCCCCGCCGACTCGCTGCACATGGTCGATCGCTGCCGCACCCTGCTGGAGGCCATCGGCGTCCGCGATTTTGACCCGCACAGCCCGCTGGCGGCTCCGGCCAAATCCGTCGAATACGCCCGCGGCCTGCTGGACGAGGCCAAGCTTGCGCCGGGGCGATTTGCGGT
>JBFZBE010000328.1:0-5967 GCA_041308685.1 Phycisphaerae bacterium | reverse complement strand
CGGCGACAGGGCGGTGGCGGATGCGATGGGCAACCGCTGGGAGATTCGTATAACGCTGACGCCTGAGGTGGAGGTGGGGGATATTGTCTTGATTCACGCCGGGTATGCGATTGCCAAGGTCGATGAGGACGAGGCGGCCAAGACGTGGGAATTGTTTGCCCAGATCGCGGCGATGGAGGAGAAAAATATTAACCACGAAGCACACGAAGAGCACGGAGATAAGAATTGAGAATGTAGAATGAAGAAAATTTTGAATTGTGAATGATGAATTATAAATTGACTTAAAAAAATCCGTGTCTTCTGCTGAACGCAGTGAAGTCCAGACTCGTCGGGATTAATCCTGTCTAAAAAATCCGTGAAAATCTGTGTAATCTGTGGATCGTTATTTTTCACGGGCAAGATGCCCATGCTGCACGAAGACGGAGAAAAGCACTAAAATTTAAGCACTAAATCCTAAACAAATTAAAAAAACAAAAAAATAGAAACGCAGATTACGCTGATTTCACTGATTTTCAGCTTTCAGCTTTCAGCTAATAGCTTTTCTTTGCTGGCCGCTGGAAGCTGGCGGCTGGCAGCTCAACTACGAACCAATTTTCACTTCTGGTATGCGATCGGGACTAAGCAGATAAACTGTGCCGAGGCCTTGTCCGACTGATTCTTGAACTGGTGTTCCTCATTGGCCGCGACCAAAAGAACATCGCCTTTCTTGACCGGCCTGGGTCCCTGCGGCGTAACAACGGCAATGTCGCCGTCCAGGATAATGACCTCATGCTCAAAGTTGTGGGTGTGAAACGGCGTATGTCCGCCGGGCGCCAGCTCAAACAGCCGCATCGCAAACGTCGGTGCGCTGTCATTTGGCCCCAACAAGACGCGAACCGTTACATTTTTTGCCCCGTCCATCGCTACCGGCACGGCCGGAACCTGCTGCATATTTTTAATGATCATGGCAATCTCCTGTATAAGGTTAGAGTTCCCGCAAAAAGGGATTGTGTCGTTTTTCGGCGCGCAGCGTCGTGGCCGGGCCGTGTCCGGGATAGACCCGCGTCTGTTCCGGCAAAATCAGCAGCTTGTGCTTGATGCGGTCAATGAGCTGCTCGTGATTGCCGCCGGACAAATCAGAGCGACCCACCGAGCCGGCAAACAGCGTATCGCCCGAAAACAGCGCCCCCTCGTCGGAACAATACAGGCAGACACCGCCTGGCGTATGACCGGGGGTATGGATGATCTCAAACCGAATGCCGGCCGCCTCAAAATAGCGTTGTTTGGCAAAAACGACCTCCGCCGGCCTTGCCTGCACCATCACCTCGGCCAAAATCGACAAATTCAGCGCCGGGCTGGTCAGCATCTCGGCGTCGTCTTTTGCGATCGCCACCTTCACATCCGGCCAATACTGCCGCACCGTTTCCACGCCGCCGATATGGTCGGCATGGCCGTGCGTAATGACAATGGCTTCCGGCGTAAGCCCATGGCGCTGTATAAAATGAATCAGCGTTTCAGGATTCAGTCCCGGATCGATCAGCACGCAGGTTTTTGAGGACTCCTCTTTGCGGATGCAGTAACAGTTGGCCTGAAAATCCCCAAGCGGGATAGTATCTATTTTCATCAGCAGTAAACTCTTCACCAAGGAACTGTAATTAATTCAGTTGATTCTTTCCACCGCATATACACCGCGTTTTTTAACCACAGATTACGCAGATTTTCACGGATTAGGTTTTAGCTATTAGCGTTTAGCGATTAGCTAACTGCTAATGGCTAACAGCTTTTCTTCATTCTTCATTCTCAATTCTTCATTGATCCTGTAAATCCTGTCAAAAGGGCATCGGGGCATCGCCGACTAGCGGACGGATGCGATCGACATTGAAAAAAACCAAAAACTTATCCGAATTGTCCTCTGCCGGATAAATGCACGGCTGTTTTTTTCGAATGGCCTCGACCAGCGTTTGATTTTTTTCTTCGCGTATCATCGTCAAATACATCCGCAGACCTTTGTATCCGGGCTTGTCTTCTATAAACATATAGGCCGCCTGGATATTGCTGCGCAGATTTTGATGGCTGAGCCGCTCTTTCATCACAAAAGCGACGGTGCTGTCGTCAATCACATGGGGTTTGGAATAAATCGCCATATCCACTTGATGGCCGGGGTCGCAAGTTGCAAAAATCCCCGTTCCCGATACAGTTTCAAAGTAATTGGAAAGCGTCATTTAAGAGTCTCCATAATATAATTTTTCCTCTTACTACTTTATCAGATAAGGGTTGTCAAGGCATAAATTAAACGGTATAATAGCTCTCGAAATAATGGAGTTTTTTGCGGGTAAATTGACAAAGATAACCTATTACAGGGAGATTCGGGTTATGACAAATTCAATGTTTCGCGGTTATGATGTTTCGATTTTGCGTCCTGCGGTAACGCACGACCAGGTTGCTCTGCGCGGCCGTGCGCTGTCGCCGGAGGAACTGGTCAAGGTCAAAAAGGCCCTGCGGACGCTGCATTCGCTGGAGATCATGGCCGTCAACGCCTACCGTTTTGCCATCACCAAAGCCGATGACCCCGTCAATCGCGAACTGATCGCCGCGATGCTCAATGAAATGACCCATGTGCAGGATTTTGCGGTCAAGCTCTATGAATATGGCCTGACCCCCAGCTTGTTTCGCTGGGTGTGGTGGATCGTGGGGTTTGTGTTTGGGTTCGGTGCGCGGCTGCTGGGCAAAAAAGCGATCTTAAAAACCGGCATTTTTGTCGAGACCAAGGCCGTGCATCATTACAGCCAATTGCTGGCGGCGGCCAATTGGGACGAGGCGACGCGAAAAGTCATTGAAAAAGATCAGGCCGATGAAGACGGCCATATTCAGAATTGGACCAACTTGCTCAATCAGTTATCGTCCGGAAAGTGAGGATGCGATGAAGTTTCAATCCTTACAGGACATTCTGCGGTTTGCCTGCGGCAAAGAAGAGTCGTCGGTGGAATTTTACAACAGCTTGGCGCTGCGCGTCAGCAACTCCGATACGGCGGCGGTCTTTGAGGCGATCGCCCGTCAGGAAAAACGGCATATCGAGGCGGTCAAGCTGGAGCTGTTCAAGCTGGGTTATACGCTGCCGGAAACACCGGAATCTGCATCGGAATCCGAGAGTGCAGCGGCGGAATTGGACGAACACGGCAGTGAAATGAGCTATCTGGACGCCCTGCGGCTGGGGCTGCAAAAGGAACGGGCGTCGTTTCGGCTGTATGCCGAATTGCTGGGGCTGGCCGAGGACGAGGAATCGCGCAATATGTTTGCCGAACTGGCCGAGGAGGAAATGCGGCATGTCCTCCAATTCGAGCGTGAAATTGCCGCCGTTTCCGGCCAGCCGCGGCGGTAGTGCTATTCGAATAAATGCCCTAACCAGCGTATCAGCCAGACCACCGCAGCCAACAGCACCATCACAATGACAGTGGCGGTATTGAAGTGTTTTTCGATCAGATCGCGTGCACGCTGACCAAGCAGACGGAACAGCACCCCCTCGCCCCCGAATCGCATGGTGCGGAAAATCAAGCTGACGCCGATGAACTTGAGCAGCGATATTTCGGCCATGCCCCCCAGCCAACTGAACAGCATATACGGCACCGGCGTCAGAGCGGCGATTGCAATTGCCCAAAAATCATACCGCTGATAAATTTCGAGAGCTTTTTGTGCCTTTTCGCCCAGATTCAGCGGCCCGACGCTGATGGATTTGAAAAATTCGATGACCCGTTCCGGCCCGATGGCCAGCCCCAGCAAAAACGCCAGCGTGCCGCCCAGCACCGAAAACAGCGAGCAGATCAGCCCGTACTGGATGGCCTTGTGGGGCTTGCCCATACACAGGCCGATGACCAGCACATCGGCCGGGATCGGCACGCACACCGGCTCGACGACGGCCAGCACGATCAGCGCCGGCACGCCGTAGCGGGTATCCGCCCAGTGAATGACCCAGTCGTACAGCCGCCGATGCCAGTGCCACCACGCGGCGGTCTGTTTCTGTGTGTCCGATGAACGGTTTGTCTGTGCTGTTTCTGTCATAATGGGTCGGGATTATAGACCCTGTGCTGGGTATTGTCAATCCGATAAAATAGGGTTGCCGACCGTTGCTAATTGGGGCCAAATGTGTATGATACGATGCGATGGAACGGAACCCAAACAAAGTGTTGGTCGCCTTGAGCGGCGGCGTCGATTCGGCTGCGGCCGCCACGCTGCTGTGCCGTGCGGGCAAAGAGGTTGTCGGTGTGTTTATGTGCATGGGGCAGACACCGTCCGCCGCGGCGGGGCGGTCCTGCTGTTCGCCGCGTGACGCCGCCGATGCACAGGCGATCGCCGCGCGGCTGGGCGTCGATTTTCTGACGCATGACGCCGGCGCCGCGATGGAGCGTATCAAGGACGCCTTTTGCCGTGCCTATGAAAACGGCCGCACGCCCAACCCCTGCATCCTGTGCAACCAGTGGCTCAAGTTCGGCGCGTTGTTTGAGCTGGCCGATTCCATCGGAGCTTATTTTGTCGCCACCGGCCACTATGCCCGCATCGTCCGCGGCGACGGCGGGGCGGCCTTGTACCGAGCTGCCGCCCGCGACAAAGACCAATCCTACGCCCTGTTCGGTGCGGCACGGCAGCGGCTGGAGCGGATGTGTTTCCCGCTGGGCGATTGTGTCGGTAAGACCCAGACCCGTGCCATCGTCAAAGAGGCCGGACTGGTCGTCCATGACAAGCCCGACAGTCAGGAAATCTGCTTTGTTCCCGATGACGATTATCGCACATTGCTGGCCAAGCGGGCGGAGCGGGCGCTGCGGCCGGGGCCGATTTTGGATATAGACGGGTGTGTTCTTGGTACGCATAACGGCTATGGAATGTTCACGATCGGCCAGCGGCGGGGGGTTCGCGTTGCGGCCGCCGAACCGCTGTATGTCTGTGCGATCGACCCGGCCGCGTGCAGTATCACCATTGCCCCGCGGCGGTTTTTGTACAGCAAGGGACTGATAGCCGAGCAAGTCAACTGGCTGGCCGACCTGCCGGAAACGTTCCGCTGCACCGTGCAAATCCGCTACAACGACCGCGGCGCAGCCGCTCTTGTACGCCGAACAGCCCCCGATCAAATCGAGGTACTCTTTGACCAGCCCGCCTTCGCCGTTACCCCCGGCCAGGCGGCCGTCCTCTACGACGGCGATAAACTCCTCGGCGGCGGCTGGATCGATAAGCCGATTGCACAGCAATAAACAAAAACACCCGCAAGCGGCGCTATAGTCCGGGTGAGCCGTGCCCACCATTTGCAGGATGGGCTTTAGCCAATTAAAATAATAGTCAATTGTCAATAATCAATCGTCAATTCCTACAGCTCTCCCCCTTATTTCAAGGGAGGCCTACAGAGACGTTATGCCTCACAGCTCAAACATAGTTCAGGTTGCCAGAAAACATTCTCACGCACATGAAGAAGTATGCCAAGTTTGTACTTGCACAAACAGACCGCAGGCATTTATCATAGCGGCTATTGCGATTTGACGGTCTTTTGCAATAATGATAAGAAAAACCGAGGTCATTTAAGGATATTATTATGGATATGAATGGTTCACAGACGCCGATCTTTCAAAGCCCCGCCTACGAGCCGAAACCGGCCAAACGCAGCGTGTGGCGGATCCTGTCGGGCATTTTGCTGGTATTGTCGATTCTGGCCAACGGGTTTTTGCTGCTGGGAATCCTTGGCATGGCCGCGATGATGGCCGCATCCACCGCAACGGACACGGTGATCGAACAGACGCGGATCGACGGCGGCCGCGACAAAATCGCGATCATCAGCATCGAGGGCGTCATTGACGATCTGATGAGCGAATGGGTGGATATGCAGCTTGAGGCCGCCGAGGACGACCCGCAGGTCAAAGGGCTGATCGTGCGGATCGCCAGCCCCGGCGGGATGGTCTCGGCCAGCGACCAGATTCACTACGCACTCAGCCGCTACAAAGAACGCAC
>JBFZBE010000327.1:0-4689 GCA_041308685.1 Phycisphaerae bacterium | reverse complement strand
GCCCTCGGGCAAACCGTTGTCGGTCCCCGCCTTTTTAAGGACATTGAAGATCGCGCGGTTGGAATTCACCGCCTCGCTGCCGCCCCGCAGAATTATGGCGTTGCCGCTCTTGCCATGTTCGCCGATATCCAGACCGCGCAGTTCTTCTTCACGCGACACACGCACGCCCATAATCGCACGAATCACCAGCCAGACAACCATCGACGCAACAAAGACAAACGCACCAACCGAAACCACCGCCGCCAATTGTGCCTTGAGCAGGGCAAATCCGCCGCCGTAGAACAGCCCGTTGCCGGTGGCGGCGCCGGTGATCTTGTCCTGAGCGAACAAGCCCACGCAGATCGTTCCGAACACGCCGTTGACCAAGTGCACCGACAATGCACCGACAGGGTCATCCAGCCGCAGCCGGTCGAACATCATCACCGCCAGCACAACCAGCGCACCGGCGACAAACCCGATGATCAGTGAGCTGCCGATGCCGACATACGCACACGGCGCAGTGATCGCCACCAGTCCGGCCAGACAACCGTTCAGGGTCATTCCCAGATCGGGCTTGCCCATCAGCAGATAGGACATCAGGGTTGCGCTCATTATCGCCGCCGCCGCCGCCAGATTGGTGGTTACCGCCACATGGCTGATCGCGACAGGGTCTGCGGCCATGGTCGAACCGGGGTTAAAGCCGAACCAGCCGAACCACAGCACAAACGTTCCCACAGTTGCCAGCGACAGGTTATGTCCGGGGATGGACTTGATGGTTCCGTTGGAAAACTTTCCGATACGCGGGCCTAAGATGATCACGCCCGCCAGAGCCGCCCAGCCGCCGACCGAATGCACTACGGTCGAGCCGGCAAAGTCGAACATCCCCATCTTGGCCAGCCAGCCGCCGCCCCAGACCCAATGGCCGACCATCGGATAAATGAACAGTGCCATCATAAACGAAAACACGATAAAGGACAGATACTTGATGCGTTCAGCCACAGCACCGGACACGATGGTCGCCGCGGTTCCGCAGAATACCAATTGGAAGAAAAACTTGGCCCAGAACGGCACACCTGTCCAGGCGATCGAAGAATACACGCCTTCATACGCATCGCCGACCGCCGGTGAGTTGTCCGCCCCGCCGGCCATAAACAACCCTTTAAGGCCCATCAGACCGTTGCCGTCGCCGAACATCAATCCCCAGCCGAGGATCAAAAAACCCAGCGAGGACACGCCGAACACCACAAAGTTCTTGGACATGATGTTCACGCAGTTCTTGGCGCGGGCAAAGCCGGACTCGACCGCAGCAAAACCAAGATTCATAAAAAACACCAGAAAAGCTGTCAGCATCACCCACATGGTATCCATGCCGACTTTGATGTCGGAGGTGCTGATGGCCGGCGCTTCGTCCGCACAGACCAGGCCGCCGACGCCTAAAAACAGAAGCATCACTGCTAATTTTACTATTCGATTGGGTTCATTGTAACGAAACATTGTTATTTTCCTTTCACATTGCGTTTATTATGTTCTTCTTAAAAACTCCGGGATACACCTACACCGGCATACACATAGTCGCTTTTTGTATCGTAGCGATCCGTCTGCCGCACGCTGTCGCTCAGCAGCGTTACATAATTGATGCTGGGGCTGACCGTCCAGCCGAGCATATCGAACGGCAGCGCCATCGAAAGCGTCAAGTCATTCATCTTGCTGTCATCGATGCCCCAGTAATACTCATTGTAACCCGAATCGCCCCAGCCAACGCTGGCGCCCAGTTCCATATTCACCGGCATTTCCGGCGACAGTTCAACGATCTTTTCAAATGTATGACCAACGCCGAATGCCACATACGTCCCGTTGGCCTCGTCCACATCCTGATACACTGTTACCGAAGGGCTTAGCAGCACATCCAGATTCAACCCGCCGTAAACTTCCAGCGTATCGTTGTGGATGCTGGGGAAGTTGTACTGAATAGCGCCGATCGAGAAACCAAGTTTCTCAACACCCGGCACGGCGGCGCTGTAATCCAGCGAAAAATCGTACTCGGTAAACTCACCGCTGTTGTCGTTTTCGCCGGTCATATCCAGGTTGCCCCAGATCGAGCCGCTCAGGTTGCCGTAGGTCATCCCCACGGCGGGCTGGAAGACCGAGGCGTCATTGAGATTCTGGCCGCGCCAGACATACTTGCCGTAAAAATCCGCCGATACATCGATACCGATGGGGCTTTCGGGTTTGGCCGTCTCTTCGGCCATCACCAAAGCGCTTACGCTCAATAGCACTGCCAAACTTACCGTCACTGCTGCTTTTCGCATGTCCATTTCTTGTATTCTCCTGATACTCTGATTTTCATTGTTTACATTTCAACGGCGGATCAAATAGGCCTTTCTTCGCCCGCCTGACACAAGAGAGTAAAAAGCAAGAACCGTTCCAGAAATGAAAAATCAATTATTTTGATCGTAACTTATTGTTTATAAACAGGTTACAAAATAACCCACCCGTCCCAAAAAGAAAAGGCAATGTTACATTTCCGTAACACCGCCTTATATTAAGTACATTTTTGTAACAACCCAGAATTCTTCCTCCTTCTGACTTCTGTATTCTGTGTTCTGTACCCTACCCTCCCCGCTTGAGAATCTCGTATTTTTTGACTTTGTAGCCAAGAATACGCTGGGTCAACCCCAGTTCTGCGGCCGCCCGCCGCTGGCAGCCGCCGGTCTTTTTGAGGGCATCGACGATCATCTCGCGCTCGAGGTTTTCCACTTTCTCCGGCAGGGTCAGCGTATCGCCCTGCTGGTCTTTGCGGATCATTTGCAGCGACGGCGGCAAATGGTCAGAACGGATCACATCCTCATCGCACAGCAGCACCGCCCGCTCGATGCAGTTTTCCAGCTCGCGCACATTGCCCGGCCAGTGGTAACTGGTCAGCATCTCGATGGCAGGCGTGGAAATGCGCTTGATATTTTTGCCGTTTTCGACGGCGTATTTTTCCAAAAAGAAATCCGCCAGCAGCATCACGTCATTCTTGCGGTCGCGCAGCGGCGGCATATAGATAGGAAACACATTGATGCGGTAATACAAATCCTCGCGGAACATCCCATTGCGAATCTCTTCTTCCAGGTTCTTGTTGGTGGCGACAATAATGCGGACATTGGACTTGACCGTCTCATAGCCGCCGACCCGCTCAAACTCTTTGAATTGGATCACGCGCAGCAGCTTGACCTGCAGTGCGAGCGAAAAATCGCCGATCTCATCCAGAAAGATCGTCCCGCCGTTGGCCAGCTCGAACCGCCCCAGCTTGCGGTCCACCGCACCGGTAAACGCACCCTTCTCATGGCCGAACAGCTCGCTTTCCAGCAGGTTTTCCGGCAGCGCCGTGCAGTTGACCTTGATAAACGGCTTTTCCGCCCGGTAGCTGTTGTAATGCACCGCGTGGGCAACCAAATCTTTGCCGGTGCCGCTCTCGCCGCGGATCAGCACCGTCGCGTTGCTGTTGGCCACCTGTTCGACCAGCCGGTACACCTCCACCATCGCCCCGCTGGTGCCGACCATATTATTGACATTGAATTTGCTTTTCAATTCGCGCAGCAGGCGTTCGTTTTCGGTGCGCAGCTCACGGCGGTCGCTTTCGACCAGCTTGTTGAGCTTGACGGCCTGGGCGATCATCGTGGCAACCACTTCCAGCAGCCGCACATACGCCTCAAAATCATCGCCGGCACGCACCTTGCGATCGACGCTGATCGCCCCGATGGGCTTGCCTTCCAGCTTGATTGGCACGCAGAAAAAGGCGATCTTTTGTCCTTTGGTGCGTGTACGCTGGCCGGTCTTGGCCAGAAATCGCGGGTCTTTGCTGATGTCCGGCACGACGACCTCTTTGCCGCTCTGCACCACCAGCCCCGTGATCCCTTCACCAACCTTATAGGTTACCTGTTTTTTGGATGCATCGCTAAGGCCATGGGCGACCTTGATCGTGATCATCTCGCTGTCGGCATCCAGCAGCGTAATCGCCCCGCGCTCCAAGCTGACATGATGCTCCAGCGCGTGGAGGATCGACTCCAGCGTTGTTTCCAGATGCAGCGACTCGGCAAATGCCTTGGCCGCATCCGCCAGCAAATTGACCTCTTGAGCCAGTTTTTTGGCCATTTCAACCGTCCTTTCACCGACTGATCCCGTTCTGTGCCGCACCGATAAATGCTACATTTTTGTAACACAACAGAAGCCATTGTACATTTTTGTGGAACATCTTTGCAACAAAAAAATCGCCCCTTCCGTTTTATATCCCGATTTATAGCGGATGTTTTGGCTTGCCAATTATGACTTTGCCGGTACAATTCAGAGATTGTAACGCAATAATTTAGACAGGATTAACGGGATTGACAGGACATAGTCTTTAGACACAGATGATGTTAAATGTCAGCTTCCAGATTCCAGCTATCAGATTTTTTGCTGGTCGCTGGCCGCTTTTTCTTCTGGCTTCTGGCTTCTGACTCCTGACTTCTGACTTCATGTTATTCGATACTGCAATCATCGGCGGCGGAGCGGCAGGGTTGATGGCGGCGGGGTTTGCCGCACGGGCCGGCGCGCGAACCTGTGTCGTCGAACGCAATACCGCGCTGGGACGCAAGCTGCTCAAGACCGGCGGCGGCCGCTGCAACCTGACGCACCTTGGCTCGGTCGATGAGCTGGTTCGGACATACGGCTTTTGCGGGCGATTCC
>JBFZBE010000326.1:0-2776 GCA_041308685.1 Phycisphaerae bacterium | reverse complement strand
CAGGCCGAGGGTCACGCCAAACAGGTTGGTAAAGGCGGTTGAAAGGGTGTCGCGCAGCAGGTCCGCGGCCCCGGTCATGCTGCTGACAAAGAACGCGCTGCTGTAGGCACCCTGATAATAGCCGCCGGCGCCGCCCACATCCACTTTCGATCCGGGCGCGCGGCTGCCGGGCACCGTGCCGTCGAGCCACCAGCGCCAGGCTTCGTACATGCGACTCATGTCGTTGGTCCAGTAATCTTCGAACACGTCAAACACGGCCTGCGCGCTCGTCAACCCGGCGTCCCAGCCGCCCCAATACAGCAGATTCGACGCGGCCGCGGCCCAGCACATATCATCGTCGTCCGGGCCGTCCTTATTGGCGTCCTGCCACTGCCCGGCCTGGAAGAACGCGATCGTCAAAGAAGGATACACCGTATAGGAATCAAGGTCTGTGCTCGGACTGCCAGTGCTGGTCGGTCCATGCCACAGGCGGAAATAATAGGTTTGCCCTGCCAGTGCCGTATCAGTGGCCTGAAAACAATATTCAAGCTCAGATCGTTTGCCACCCGTAATCCCTAAATTGTATGATTCATTTGACGTATCAACCGCGTATCCGCCCTGAAAATCCTCTGTTCCGCCTGTAAGATACGCTGTGAGCGTTTGAGCATTGTTGACGTAATGTGCGGTGTCTTGCATGACAAAGGCTTCAGTCGTTCCGGAATTGGGGATTGTCGTCCAGGGACCGGTATCAGCAGCAGCATATTGTAGTTGATACGTCCTCTCGGCGCCCCACTCGGCACTCGTATTATTGATTTCAAATCGCAGCCGGATATTTTGATTTTTCGCCACGCTGACCGGCATGTTCTGCGCCGCCTTCCAGGTGGCCGTGTCCAATGTGCCGTCATCATTGCGCCAGCGGTATGCCCGTTGATTATAACTAGCGGCATACACATCGCTTGCCAACAACGCAAGCGCCATCAAAGAGAATACAAGCATGTTTTTCATTTTTTCCTCCTTGTTTTGTGAGAACCTTTCGGCTCACGGTGTAATATGATACTGAACATGACCATGACGATACAGAACCCCGCGAACAGATTTCCGTACCGGGTATAGAACGTAACGCCCCGTTTGGGTGAGACCGTTCCGATCAGACATTCGGGCGTGTCAGACCGCGCCATTTGCCGGATACGGCCCGATGCATGAATAAATCCCGAATATCCGCCGTTTGACGCAACGGCGATGTCGCGCCCGTTCTCCACCGCTCTGAACACGATGACCGCGAAATGCCCCAGGGGGAGCAGCGTCTCTCTAAACCAGCCGTCATTGCTCATCACGACCAGGAAATCAGCCCCCTGTGCAACGGCCTGACGGGCGGGCGTTGCAACACAGGCTTCATTGCAGATGGTCACCCCGGCCTGACCGTAAGGCGTGGCCAAAAGGGTTCGTTGTGTCCCCGGTTCGACCTCATCCGCGCCTGATCTGACCAGGGCCGGGATTCTCAATCCGCCGAATGCCCCGAAGACCGGGAAGGATGTTTCGATGAACAGCAGCGGATTCATCTTGTTGTACTGTCCCGTAATGGCGCCGTCCGGATGAATATAGAAGACGGAATTATACATTTTCCCGGATTTGCCGGGCGCCGGAGATTTGATCCCGATGATATGTCCGGCCTGCGCCGGATACGTGATGTTCAGGGCTGCATAGATCAGATCATCGTCTTCGGAAATATCCCAGGGAATGGCGGTTTCGGTCCAGAGAATCAGATTCGGGCTGTGCCTGACCGCTTCTCTGGCGAGTGACAGATAATAGATTTCCACGATTGCGTCGCCGGATTCCTTTGTCCACCGGACTTCAGCCGGAAGATTCTCCTGGAGCACGGCCACCTGAACCGGATGTTCTTCTTCCGTTTCGGAGGAGATGACCGTTCGGCCGGTGACATACAGCATGGCAAACGCCGAAGCGCCGATCATCAGATACATCAGCCCGTTTTTCGGGGATTTCCGGACTTCGGAAAGCGCCGCAAAGAGCATGTAATTGACAAACACAATCCAGAAAGAAACCCCGAAAACTCCGCCGATTCGGGCAAATTGAATCAATGCCGGTGATCGCCATTGTGAATAGCCCAAAAAGAAAAATGTCCACGGTACGCCGGACAAAATCTGTTCATGGAGAAACTCGAACATCACCCAGACGGACGGTACCGCCAAAAAACGAAGCCATGCCAATGTCTTTTTTGCGGTTGCTTCGGGCTGAGAGGGATTGGTCAGCAGCGAAGACAACAGCGCTGACAGGGCAATCCATAGCGCAAACGAGGTCGCCAGAGTAAGATAGATCATCCATTTTCCGATGCCGGAAAACCCCATATAGCGGGGCACTGTCCAGAGTGTCCACCTGGCGATGAACACCCCCTCGCTGAATCCGGCGATCAGGCCCAAACCGAATGAGGACCTGAGACCTTTGCCGTGAATCGCCGCAAAAAGGGGAATGAGCCCGACCCATGCCAACCAGCCCCAATCGTAACCGGTCATTGACAGCCCGATCAACGCACCGGATACCACCGCGAGCAAAATTTCGCCCGGCGCGTACTTGAAGAACTTTCCAGGATTCATGTTCATACATTTTTCTTTTCTGCTGCCCTTGTCCTGCCAAATTCAGCGGCAGCAGGGGGGGCGTTAATCCGAACATGCACAAAAGCGGCAGTAAATCTGATGGGAATCATTTATTTCAGTCTCCGTGTCAGGAGCAGGGTATGAGAACCGAAAAAATGACCCCACGGACAGAGAACACCCTAAAAATA
>JBFZBE010000325.1:0-4012 GCA_041308685.1 Phycisphaerae bacterium | reverse complement strand
TCCGATCTAATCGAGCATTGCTGCCGGACCCAGTGAGCAGTTTAGCCCGACCGCCGTGACATTGGGTCGTTTGCATAGGGCCGCAATCGCATCCTCGAGCCGGTCTCCCAGTGCAGTTTGGCGGTCCTCATCGACGGATATCTGGGCGACGAGCTCAAGTGAGCAGCTGTTTTCGGCAGCCTTCAGTGCCAACAGAATCTCCTTCAAGCTGCTAAATGTCTCCAGCAGCAGAAAATCCGGAGAGGCCTTGGCCAGTGCGGCGATCTGCCGCTGAAAGACAGAGATCGTTTTTGCCTCATCAGTAGTGCCTTGGCCGGTCTCTCCGAGGGGACCAATCGCAGCGGCCACCAGGCAATCGCTTCCTGCCGCCTGGCGGGCAATCGATACCGCGGCCATATTGATATGGTCCAATTTGTCAGCAAGTCCAAATTGTGCCAGTTTGTATTCATTTGCCCCGAAACTGTTGGTCTCGATAATATCGGCTCCGGCGGCGACATACTGCTGATGAATTTCGCTGATCAGCTGCGGATTCGTTAGATTTAGCTCGTCAAAGCATGTATTGACGAAAATGCCTTTATTATACAGCATTGTTCCCATCGCGCCGTCGGCGATAAGGATGTTTTTCTCAAGAAGATCAGCAAGTCTCTTACGGCTCATGGGTTATATCTTTACCCCCGCCAATCGAAGCGTTTCGGTTTTTGCTTGGGAACAATGCTCGCAGCGAAACTGCGGCTGCGATTTGCTGCGGTCATAATTGGCGGTTTTGACGAGACGGTAGCCGCGCGCGGTCTTGCCGCAGTCAAAACACTGGACATTGTCTTCGACCTGCCATTGTGCAAGAAGCGCTCTGGATGTGAAGATGAACTTGTCCACCCAGAAAAAGATCAGGCCGCCGATGAAGTTGGCAATGATAGTGGAGGTCAGACTGCCGGCCGACTTTAACAGCATGATGCAGACCGCCAAAATCGGCGTACTCATCTGCCAGCGAACAAGATATAAAGTGTATTGCTTGTAGTTGATTTTCATTGTAAACCCTTAAAAAAAGACCAATAAAAATTATTATTCGCCTAAGATAGCAATTTAGTGATATATATCAGCAAAATAGAGTTATTTCAAGCAATATTATGAAAAAATCATAAAAATATGGTATCGTTCCAAAAGTAATCCTTCGAGAATGGTAATGTCGATGTTGCATCCAAGCTGACGGGCAATGCGTTTGATATCAATGGCCAGCACACCACAGGCGATAACGGAAATGTGAGTACGTTCTTTCACTTTCCGCATACCCTAACAAAAACAAAACGCCCGCCGGAGGTCCGACGGGCGTCCTGAAAGTTTTTCCGCACAACGGTGCGTAATCAGTCGATTTTCAGCCATGCTTAGTTGAGCAGCTTCTTGGCCAGATCGACCGCGCTGGCGGCATCTGCCGAGTAGCCGTCGGCGCCGATCTTGTCGGAGTAGGCCTGTGTTACCGGCGCGCCGCCGATCATGGTCTTGGCCTTGATTCCGGCGTCCTTGAGGGCCTTGACAGTCTTTTCCATCGCGGGCATCGTCGTCGTCAGCAGAGCGCTGAGGCCGATGACCTGTGCGCCGGTTTCCTTGGCCTTGGCGACGAACTTATCGGGCGAGACATCCACGCCCAAGTCGATCACTTCAAAGCCGGCGCCCTTGAGCATCATCACGACCAAATTCTTGCCGATGTCGTGCAGGTCGCCCTGAACCGTGCCGATCATGGCCTTGCCCAGCGGCTTGACGCCGGCGGCGACCAGAACGGGTTCCAGATGCTCCATGGCCATCTTCATCGCGCGGGCGGCAATGAGCACTTCGGGGATGTACACCTCGTTGGCTTTGAACCGTGTGCCGATGACGTTCATCCCGGCGATCAGGCCGTCGGCCAGAACCTTTTCGGGAGCCATCTTTTCACTGATGGCGGCCTTGGTAATTTCCACGGCGGTCTTCTGATCGCCTTTGATAATCGCTTCGCTTAACGCTTTGAGATCTGCCATTGTTTCACCTCAGGTTTTTTTAAAGGGTTAATGTAAACATTTCCGAAGAGGTTTTTACCCGCAAAGCGGAGTCAAAAGCAACCCCCCATCTGTGATTTTGACAAGATTGTTGAAAAAAAGGGGCTAAATCAACAGTTTTATACTATTTTTTGGGGTTTGTTTGGATAATCCGTCTATGGGATACAGGCGTGAAAAAACACAAAAAGCGTTGCCTTAGACCGCTAAGATAACGCTTTTTATACATTTTTCCCCTGCCGGATGGGTTTGCTCCTGATGCCGCCGTCACTGCTGCCCTGACTGCAAACAATCTGCTTACAACACTATGACGACGGCCGCATAACGGCTGTTGATTGATTTTTTGCGTTTTTAGGGAAAATCAATAAAGCGACATTAAAGACTTTGCTTGTCTATTAAGCGTTACGTTTCCAGCAAACGGTGTGCGTTTTCATAAAACAGCTTCCGTTGCAGCTCAGCAGGCAGGTCAAGGGCTTTTAGTGCGGCAATCGAGCAACGCTGATCTGTCCATGGGCTGTCCGAGCCGAATAGCAGGTAATCCGATGGATGGTTGAGCAGCATCCGCCGTGCCTGCTCGATAGACAAATACTCCAGCGACCACGAGGTTTCCATAAAGACCTTGCGGCCAATCAGATACCGCTGGACATCGTCCCATTGCTGCCAGCCGCCCAGATGGGTCGTCATCAGCCGCAGCGATGGAAACGCACGCAAGACCGTGTCGATCTGCCGCGGCGAGGCCTTTTCAATCCGTTCAAACGCAATATCAAACCCCGTATGTACTGTCAGCATCAGATTGCTGTCGCAAACCGCTTGATAAATGCCAAATACGGCAGGGTCATCGATGCAAAAATCCTGATAATAGGGGTGCAGTTTAACTCCTTTAAAGCCCGCCTGCGCAATCTGTTTGACCCGCTCGGCGGCCAGAGGGTCTTTGGGATGCACCGACGGAAACGGCACAATCCGCGCAGAAGCGATCTGTTGACACCATTGGAAGATCGGCTCGAATTGTTCCGGCCGGGTAGCGATACAGCACAGCACGCTGGCCTGAATATCGTTTGCGTCCATCGACCGCACCAGCGAATCGACCCGCCCGTCCAGATGGGCCGTAACGCCCTCGGCTTCGCTCATTAACTGCCGCATCGCCCGCTCGGCCAGCGCATCGGGAAACGCATGGGTATGAAAATCGATGATCGGCATTTTTAGTCAAGAACTATTGCGTTCCACTGTTTGCGCATTTTTATTTGGTACTGAACTTATGTACGGTTGTTGTGCGATAGGTCTGCCCCGGACGCAGGGTTGTGGATGGGAAGCTTGGCTGGTTGGGGCTGTCCGGGTAGTGCTGCGTTTCCAGACAGAAGCCGTAACGGTGTTTATAGACCTTGCCTGTTTTGCCGGTCAGCGTGCCGTCCAGAAAGTTGCCGGCGTAAAACTGAATGGCCGGCTCGGTCGTCCAGACCTCCATCACGCGGCCGCTGGTCGGTTCATAGACCGTGGCCGCCAAACTCAGTTGTCCGGCTTTTTTGTTCAGTACCCAGTTGTGGTCATAGCCGCCGCCGAATTTGATCTGCTCATGGTCGCTGTTGATGCGTGCGCCAATGGCCGTCGGTGCGGTAAAATCCATCGGTGTGCCGTTGACCGGGGCGATTTGACCGGTAGGGATCAGCCCCGCATTGACCGGCGTGTAATGGTCGGCGTTGAGCGTCAGGATATGACCGAGGATGTCGCCGCTGCCCTGGCCGGCCAGATTGAAATAGCTGTGGTTGGTCAGATTGCAGACGGTCGGCTTGTCGGTGGTCGCGGTATAGTCGATCCGCAGCTCATTGGCATTGGTCAGCGTGTACACGACTGTTACCTCCAGATTGCCCGGATACCCTTCTTCCATATCCTTGCTGACATACCGCAGCCGCAGCCCGACGCCGTCCTTGGTCTCGATCGGCTCGGCCTGCCAGAGGACTTTGTCAAACCCTTTGACGCCGCCGTGCAGATGATTT
>JBFZBE010000324.1:0-3511 GCA_041308685.1 Phycisphaerae bacterium | reverse complement strand
TTGTCCCAGCCCGGCCGGCGGCGACCACATCAGCACAAACAGAAGCCCCGACAGCAGCGCACCGGCGGCAACATACGGACGGCGACGGCCGAAGCGGCTGCGCGTGTTGTCTGACAACGCCCCCATCAACGGATCGGAAATCGCGTCTATCAGCCGCGGAAACGCCATAATCCATCCCAGCACAGATGGGTTGACGCCGAAGCCCAGCGTATAAACCTTATCGGCAATATTGGCGATTGAATTGGTCATGAAATGATCCGTGATCGCCCCCATTCCCCAGGCCAATTTGTGCCGTTTGCCGAGCGTGTGCGCGGGGTTTTTCGGCTCAGAAGCGATAGTGTCTTCGATCTTCAATCGTCAATCCTCAAAACAGTGTTTCCGGGTTCCAACGCCGAGCTGCCGGCAGGCGATTCTAATGCTGCAGCAGGCCGAGATTGTATTTTTTTCGATAGACCGTCGGCCGCATCCCCTTTTCACGTTCAAAATACCGGCCGACATTTTCAGTGCTCGGGAAATTCAATTCCGCGGCAATCTGAGGTATCGATAAGTTGGTCTCCAGCAGCATCTGGGCAAAACGCTCGGTGCGAATCCGGCGTATTTCGCTCAAGACGCTGCGATGCAGATACTTGTTAAACTTTTCCTCCAGACTGCGCCGCGAAATGAAGGAGGCCGTAACGACATCGCTGACCGATATCTGGAGATGAGAGTTTTGCTTAATGTAATTCAAGGCACGCGCCAAATCCGGATTTTCGACACAGAGAATATCCGAAGACTGTCGGGTTACTACATACATCGGCTTGACAACAATCTGCTGACCGCTGGGCTTTTCTTGGCCGTCCATCAGCCGCTCCAGAAGTCCGGCGGCCTCATACCCGGCCGGCGAGGTATTTAACGCGATGCTGGACAGCTTGGGGTTGGTGATATCGCACAGCGGCAGATCATTATCCACCCCCAGGATCGCAACCTGTTCGGGAACCAGTTGGTCGGCAATCCGGCAGGCCTCGGTTACATGCTGGCCGCGCAGGTCGCAGCAGGCCATCAGCCCGACCGGTTTGGGCAGCGAACGAATCCAGGCGGCCATGTGTTCGGTTTCTTTCTGCCAGAAATGGTACGATTGCGAGCCGCGGCCCTCGTACACGCACACACTGAAACCCCGCTCCGCCAGAAAACCCTCATACCCCTTGAGCCGTTCCATTGACCAGTGTTCGTTATTAAAACCGCAAAAAGCGAAATTGGTGAACCCCTGATCCAGAAAATACTGCGCGGCCATTTGCCCGGTGGCAACATAATCACTGACCACCCGCGGCAGTCCATCGACGGGATACGAATCGCTGACGACAATGGCCGGAATGCGGGCTTTGATAATCACATCGATCTGCTTTTCCTCGCACGTGATGATGCCCTGCACGCCCCATTTTTTGTACAGCTCCATCTCGTGTTTCCAGTCCCGGCGTCCCGGACGCACATAGAAATCGGGGATGCGCGAATCCCATCGCCCCTTGAGCCGGGCATACGAGGATATCCCGCTCAGAAGACCGCGTCCCCATTGCCGACTTGTTTCGATGTGAAGAACAACTTTGCGCGTATTGGCCATAGAGATCAATCGGAAAACTTGCTAAGCCATCGCCAATCGGCTTGATTCAGCGTGTAAGGATTGTTGATTTTATACAGTTTATTCCAGCACTGCACCCAGAGCTGTTTGAGTGTGATGCGCACGGCGCTGCCGTCCACATAGCACCAGTTGACATAACGATTGCCGTGACGCGGCACACAAAATCGCTGCATTTGAAGAAAGTTTTCCGTTCGCCAGCCGGCGGTATTCTCAAGCGGCGCTCGCTGCGGACCATTGCCCGGATCGATCAGCCAGCCGTTAAAACCGACACTGCCGATGACGGCCTCCTTATTGTCGATAATAACCGGCGGCTCATAATTGCGGAAAATCTCCGAATAACTGGCCGCCCAGTTTTTCCGCAAATGGTGAACCCATTGCTTCAGGTTGGATTGACACGCAACGGCACGCGCTGCGTCTTCGGCTTTGGTTAGTGCGGGCATCAGCAGACTCAGTAGCAGCGCGATGATGGAAATGACCACCAGCAGTTCAATCAGCGCGAACCCCTGTCGCCTTTGTAAGTGATTATCCCGCATATATCCGCCTGTACAAAACACGCTTGCCGAAAGGAACATTCCGCATCAGCTTCTTTCATCCTACCCCCTGCCGTCTGGCAATACAAGGTCTTTTTACGCAAAACTGAAGTCATTTTGCGCAAGATAACCCGATTTAAGACAAAAAACATTGTTTTATTTAATGTTTACCTTCGAGCTCTATTTTATACACATCCATCTGTCCGGGGGCCAGCCAGCGTACCAAATAACGCTGTCCCTGCGGGTCGGTGGTCGTACCATAGTTCGTGGGGGTATGTTCGATCAGACGGTGGTTGTGGTCGTACTCCAGAACACGGCTGTTGGGGTCGGTCAGGGCGGCACGGTATTGCGTATTGCGGTCCATAGAGCCGTTGACCAGTGCCAGCCAATCCCCGCCGTCTGGATGGCGGAAGCGCGCGATGATCATCGGAACACGATCCAGCGTATCCATTGAGGAAATCAGCGTCTTATCTGTCCACAATTCACAGCCCTTTTCGGCATCCTCGTGCGGCCAGTGTCCGACGCTTTGCAGCTCAAGCTCCAAAAACAGCCGGCCGAAGCGCCGAGTAAAATTGCGGTGCGTCCGCTTGAGCGCATCAAAAACCGGCGTCCGGTCGCCGCACTCATCGATGGGGCTGAGCCGGAAATTTTCATAAACATTGTCCGGCATATAAAACAAAAACCAGAACACACCCTGTGCCCCATAAGCGATGGACGTGTTAAATTGCCAGCGAATCGAATCCTCATCGGGGTCTTTAAAGTTAAAATGGCTGCAGCTTAAAACGATATTCCAGAACGGCACGCCGTTTCGCCTGGCGGCATCCCGATACGTCCGCAGATTCTCAAAATACACCGCCCTGCCCTGCGGATCCGGCGCCATGTGGCTATAACAGTCATACGACAGATAAGGAAGACCGGACTTATCCAGAAAATCGTCGAGGTAGCGATGCCAGTCGTCATAGCCGACGCGGCGTTTGGTGTCTTCTAACATCGGGAACAGATTGATATAGGGGATGTGCCTGGGGCTTTCTTCGACAAGAATGCGTGCGGCCTGACAGACGGCCTCAAAATGCGCCGCCGTCGGTTCATCCCGAAGATGCCAGCCCAAAACCGCCGGATGACCGCCCCATTCTGCGGCCGCCTTGCGGACACGCTGACGGTAATCCTCGGGGATTTCGTCGCTGTGAACGGCGACCTGAGCGTCATTCAGAATGACCTTGATGCCGTGCTGACCGGCGCGATCCAGAATCGCCCGCATCACGGCACATTGCTCCGGGCTGGTGCTCTCAAAATAGGGACCTGCGGCCACGGTCATCCCCGCATCCGCCCAGTCCTTGACCGCCTCCGGCGTAAATCTTGAAATCGAAGC
>JBFZBE010000323.1:0-4859 GCA_041308685.1 Phycisphaerae bacterium | reverse complement strand
TCCGCCACTGACGGCCTCCTGAAGAATCGTCTGAACTGCCACAACGGCGTCATAACGTGCTGACTTTACCATAACCTTCTTTTTAAAAATGAGTTACAATTGACCCTAAAAACATACCTCATACACCCCTTTAAGACGCACAACCCCGACAAGTGTTACCCAAAAAAAGAATTTTTTTTTGTTTTTGTCCAAAAAAAGAAGTAACATATTGGAGGATAAAGCGTCATACTCTGTGGAATCAAAAATGAGGTGTTATGGCCTTTAATGCAGCCAGTTTGCAGCTTTCATGGGATGCAGCATTAGTCCGGTCGGTGGCTAAAAGCCAGCGCTGGGTGCTGTCAGCCATGCAGGCCCACGGAGCGGCGGTCGTCAAACTGCTGTGGCGCATCCTCGGCAATGAAACCGATGTCTGTGACGCCTATCAGGATGTCTTCGTACGGCTGATTTCACTGCCGGAGGAGCAAAAGCCTAAAAACGTCCAAGCCTATCTGTTCCGCACGTCCGCCAACGTCGCTATCTCGATGTTGCGCCGTGAAAAGCTGCACCGTCAGGCCATCCCGCACCTGCATCAGACCGATGACCCACTCGATCCGGCCGGCGAGCTTGATGCCCGCTGGCTTCAGCAACGGCTGCGTGAGGCCATTGCCCGTCTGCCCAACTACCTGGGCGATGTCATCGCCCTTCGTGATCTGGCGGAGATGCCCTACGGCGAGGTCGCAAAGACGCTGGGCATCACGGAAGCGGCTGCGAGGGTCTATCGGCACAAAGCCGTACAGCTTTTAGCGGTATGGATGGAACAATACCAATACAGAAGAATGCAAGGAGCGGATGTTGAACCTTAATATCTGGTCTTCTTGAAAAAGGTGAGCAATGAATAAAACACAAGAAAATATGGTTTGCAAGCGGCTGCGGGCGGCGCCGGACGGATTCTGGACACGTCTGCAAAAGCGTCTGGCCCGGACATGCTCGTCGCACATTGCATCCTGTCCGCGGTGTCAGCGGCGTCTGGCGGCTATTGGACGGGTGGAATTGACGCTGTCTCTGATGCGAACCCAGCCGCACTCCATCAACCTGCTGGCCAACGCCAACACTGCGGCCTTGAAGTATCTTACGCGGCCGCTGCGTCAAACGTCGTGCGCTGAACGGCTGCGTCATGTCGTGCCCGGCCCCGGACGAATGGAACAGACCGCGCCGCTGCTGGATCGCCTGATGAATATTGCCGCATGCCTGTTTGTTGTCCTGATGGTTCGTTTCGGGATGGTAAACTCCCTGTTTGAAATCAAAGATCAGGGTCAAAAGGTCGTCGAAAAGTATTATGCCAAACACCTGGATGCTGAAATATTCAAGGATGTTTTCGGCCGCCCCGGCAACGATGGCAACCCAAATTCTGAATTAAGCTGACTATATAGGGGTATCGATGCGTGTCCGGCGTATGATGCGACAACGTGCATCGACAGCGTCTGCGCCCAGTCGGTCAGACAATTTTTCCGCAAAGTATGATAGGGCTTTTGATAGGGCAGTATGCCAGCCCTCTTAATCGCCGCCCGCAGGTCGCGCCGCAGATTCTCGACGTAAACGCCCTCACACATTCTTTTTGTTCCTTCTGGCGTGGTCTCGACTGTGGTGCTACCACAACATTTTTGGGAAAAGAGTTTGTGCTGGGTGAGGGGCTTTGGCTCGACAGTGATAGACTGTTCGGCACTGGCACGCTTTCGGGCTTGTGGCTGGATGGGACCAGTTGGACGACACAAATCAATGGCAATGCAAGTACAGCCACTATCCTGCTCATCCCCGAACCCTGCACGCTGCTGCTGTTGGGGGTGGGCGGCGTGATGATTAGGAAACGCATATTATAGGGCTTATCCGGTAAATGCATCGATACCCAGTGTGTCACGCAGTGGAACAACCCCGACGCAGGGCAGACACGCAGGTCTGCCCCTACGCGGTTTATTGTGTCGCCTCGCAGACGCTGCGGTGCAGGAGGCGGTAGGGGGTGGTTTTGGCTTTCAAGATAAGAAGTTGCAGGAAATTTGAAAAAATCGGAAAATTTCTGTTGATTTTGTCGGATGACGGACTATGATGAATGTCCGTTTTCGCGGGTGTAGCTCAGTGGTAGAGCGTCACGTTGCCAACGTGAATGTCGTCGGTTCAAGTCCGATCACCCGCTCTTGCAGGGCGGCTAAGTGTTTGGGATGCAGATAGTTAGCTGTTTTGCGTGGGACATAGCTAAAGCGAGGTATCCGCTGTATGGTCAGCGTGGCGTCGGTCGCTTGGGTGTTTGAAAAAGGCCTGTGGGTCTGGATTGGATGCTTTCGGTCGGCGTACTGCGGTACGGCGGCCGTTTTTGTTTTTATAGACACAAAAAATCTACTATAGAAAGGCATTCAAAATGGCAAAGAAAAAGGCCGAGCAGGCCGCCGAAGAGGTCAAAAACACCGTGAATATCACCGATTCCGGCGCGTGCAAGAAGAAAATTGAGATCGAAATCCCCGAATCCAAGATTCGCGAGATTCTCGATAAAAAATACCAAGACCTCAAACGGGACGCTGTTTTGCCCGGTTTCCGCAAAGGCCGTGCGCCGCTGCGGCTGCTGGAAAAGCGGTTTGCGATGGACGTCTCCAAGCAGACCAAGCTGGAGCTGATGGTCGAGGCCGCCGATGCGGCGATCAAAGAGGCCAAGCTGGACACCCTCGGCGATCCGAATATCGACCACGAAAAGGTCGAGCTGCCCGCCTCCGGCCCGATGAAGTTTGATTTCGAGGTCGAAATTCGGCCCGAATTCGAACTGCCCGAACTGGACGGCATCGCCATCGAAAAGCCCAAGGTCGAGGTTACGGACGCGACGATCGAGGCCGAGCTGGCGGCGATGCGCCGCCGTGCCGGCGTGTGGATGCCCCAGGAAAAGGCCGTCGCACTGGACGATCAGGTCGTGGCCGATGTGGTGCTGACGGTCGAGGGTCAGCCGGATGTCGATAAACGCGACAACATCGAAATCTATGTCCGCAAGACGGGCTTTGTAGCCGGCATTCCGGTCGAAGACCTCGATCAACTGCTCAAGGGGGCCAAACACGGCGAAACCCGCAAGACGACGGTCGAAATCCCCGCTACGTACTTTGACGAGAACTATCGCGGCAAGAAGGTCGATGTCGAGATCACTGTTAAGGAAGTCAAGGTGATGGAACCGGCCGAGCTGAATGAGGAGTTCTTTGCACGGTTCGGTGTGGCAGGCGCCGATGAGCTGAAGGATCGCATCCGCGAGCGGATGGAATACCAGGCCGAGCAGCAGGCGCGTTCGGCGATGAGCGATCAGGTTCACGCCTATCTGCGCGACAAGGTCAGCATCGAGCTGCCCGAGGCGGTTGTGGCCAGCCAGTCGCTGTCGATTCTGCAGCGGCAGTATTCCAACCTGCTGATGCGCGGCCTGTCGCGCGAACAGGTCGATGAGCAGATGGATCAGCTCCGCGCCAGCTCCGAAGAGCAGGCCAAAGAACAGCTCAAGATGTTCTTTATCATGGATAAGCTGGCCGAAAAGCTGGAGGTCTCGGCGACCGAAGAAGAGATCAACAGCCATATCGCCTACATCGCCGCGTCGCGCGGACGCCGCCCCGAAAAGATGCGCGAAGAATTGGCGCGTGACGGGTCGCTGAGCCAGTTTGTCATCAACATCCGCGAGCAGAAGTGCATCGAGAAGATTCTGGAAAAGGCGAAGATTTCCGATGTCGAGCCGTCCGCGGAAAAACCCGCCAAGAAGGCCGCGGCCAAAAAGACCGCCAAGAAGGCCGACGACGAGGCCGGCGACATCGAAGGCGAACGCAAGAAGACCGAGTCCAAACGCAGCAAAAAGAAAGAGGACTAAGCGTTTCCAGTATCCGATTTTCAAGGCCGGCGGGAAAAACCCGTCGGCCTTTTTTTGGGTGTGTGCAGCCGACAAACTATTTGAATACGGCCTGACTTGTGGTATAATCAGGGATTGT
The DNA here is from genome assembly GCA_041308685.1 of Phycisphaerae bacterium. Classification (GTDB taxonomy): domain Bacteria; phylum Planctomycetota; class Phycisphaerae; order Sedimentisphaerales; family Anaerohalosphaeraceae; genus T3Sed10-213. The sequence continues at coordinate 885 of JBFZBE010000323.1, read as the reverse complement.
AAAGAAATAAAATGATCCATTGACGGAATTTTTTTTAGACAGGATTAATCCCGACGAGTCGGGACTTCGCAATGCTCAGCGGGATTTACAGGAAAAAGGTGTTGTCCACAGATTACACAGATTTTTACTGATAAAAAGAGATTTGCCATGAAGAGCTTGAAGGCCATGAAGTTTTTGAATTTTTGTTCTTTAAATTTGTTTATGATTTAGTGCTTAATTTTTAGTGCTTTAATAAAATCTGTGAAATCTGCTGAACGCAGTGAAGTCCCGACCTGTCGGGGTGGATAAAAAAATAGTGTGTGTTTGGATGTAAAGAATCAACTTAATTCTTTACAGTTCCTAACGGGCTGCAATGAATACGGAATTTCAAATTCACAGTGCGTTTTGTCCGCAGGGCGATCAGCCGGCGGCCATCGATCGGCTTTGCGCCGCGATCGACGACCAGCGTCGCTATCAGACGCTCTTGGGCGTAACCGGCAGCGGCAAGACGTTCACGATGGCACACGTCATCGCGCGATGCAGGCGTCCGGCACTGGTGATTTCGCACAACAAGACGCTGGCCGCCCAACTCTATGAGGAGTTCCGCCAGCTATTCCCGCAGAACGCCGTGGAGTATTTTGTCAGCTACTACGATTATTACCAGCCGGAGGCGTACATCCCGCAGCGGGATATTTATATCGAAAAAGACGCCTCGCGCAATGACGAGTTGGACCGGCTGCGGCTTTCGACCACGACCAGCTTGATGAGCCGTCGGGATGTGGTCATTGTCGCCAGTGTTTCGTGCATCTTCGGGCTGGGCAGCCCGGAGGATTATCAGGCCAGCGTGATCGGCGTGCGGGTGGGAGAAACGCTGGAGCGCAATACCCTGCTGGGCCGGTTTGCTGA
>JBFZBE010000322.1:0-5189 GCA_041308685.1 Phycisphaerae bacterium | reverse complement strand
CTGAGTGAACTGTTCAAACCCCTGCTGCATCTGTTTGTGCATCAGCGTCTGGGTCAGATTGTGCATCTGCAAATCGGTTTGGCCATTGAAGTACTTGCGGTCAAAGTGGGTTTCGATGATTTTGGAAGGGTCGATTTTAAACGCCGCAACGCCTTGATTGACAAATTTCTTAAGATGCTCAAACCATCCTTGCGGTGCGTCTTTGGGAAAGGCGTCCAATCCGCCTTGCCGGGTGGCAATTTGCCGTTCTTCTTCAATCGTCAAGTCATCGTCAACGCACAACCACAGCGAAAGCTTAAATCCTATGCGTTCCAGAGCGCCGACCATCGTTCCGTCCTTGCCCATAAAGTCAAACATCGAAAACCGCTTCAAATCCCATTCTTTTTGATGCGAAATATCATAGAACTGCTTCATCCATTGCGGCTCAAGGCCATAGATGTCACAGGGTATATCATGCTCACGAAAAAGTCGGGAATCTTCGAGGGTTTCGTACTGGTTTTGTGTAATATTGCCGACAAAGCTAAGGCCATACCCCCACACCGGCAGCAGCCGAGGCCGCCCGGTAACCTGGGTATAGAGATCGATAAGCCCGGCCAGACTGTCATTGACAAACAAAAAGAAATCGATCTGGCCCTGCGGCCCCCAGAAGAAAACCTCGTCGCTCTGGTAGGCGGCAGCATCGAAAAAACTCAAGGCCGGGCTGTTGACAAACAGTCCCCAGCCAGCAGTACTCATCAAAAACGGACACGGCCCTTCGGTCTGTTCAAAGCGGGCATAGTTTTTATCATAGCCATTCATACTAAAATATTCAGCCCAAATCCGATAGGCATGTCCCCGATGCTGGATGCGTTCGCCGGATGCGGCGCCTAATCCATAGAACTTTTCGGTTGGGCTTACGGCAAACACGGCGCCAAACGGGTCAAGCGTCATTGCAGGTTCGTCAGCCGCCGTTTCTTGGGGGCTTCGATTAAGTTTTTCCGGTTGTCCTATAATGGTATTCGGCTTGACATAGCCGCTTAGATACAAGACCTCGCTGTCCGGCTGTCCGGAATACGCTCGAAATCGATCGACAATCCATCGCACACGATCCGTTCTCATATCTTCCTGCTTATTGAGCAGTCGAATGGGTTTGACAATGTCGTTGCCTGCCGCATCTGAGAGCGTCATTTCCCCTGTATTTTTATCGATCGATAATAAGCCGGCTTGCGTGCGAAGCGTCAGCGTCTCCGGGGACGGGCGTTCGACGCTTTGCTGGCCCGCCGGCCAATCGGAGCGAACGATTCCATATCGCTCCATCATGCTCTCCTCAAACCGGCCATCCACCGCGACACGCACCCGAAAGATACCGTCTGCCGGCGATTCAATCCGGACATCCCCGATTCCTTCGATTGTGCAATTCAACCCTGTGCCTGAGTATGGGCTGCTTGTTTGCCGTTCTTGGGCCGAAAAAGCGGTACAGTCCCAGCACACCATAATTACCGATACGATCATCAAGAATACATTTACTTTCATTGCCGTTGCACCTCGTCTAAATTTTTGTGATTGACCACCATGCCGTCGTCCAGTGTGTTCTGTTTGGCCGAACGAAGGGCGGCGAGTAACTCTTTCAAATTCATCCCGCCGCCGATCAGGAACCAAACGGTGACGATGGAGCCGCTGATGATGACATTCCAGATATACACCAGCCAGACGATCGACCAAAACCGGTCGCTGGCAACGTGAAACATGTTCATTATCGTAATGCACAAAAATGCTCCGAACGTGAAAATGGTATTGACCAGAATGATAAAATAGACAAACTTGTCGCGTTTGGTAAAGTGCTTGTTGATGCCCAGTGCTTTAAGCCCCTTGACCGGTTCTTCAAATGTTTGGCTCTTTTCTTCTTCCAGTGCGTAGGCGCCGCGATGGAACAGTTTGTCAAAATCAAACGGCGGCTGCTTGCTGAACAGCGACGTAATAACATAAACGACGATGGATATCAGCATAATAAAGAAGGTGGTTCGCTGTGCATCCAGTTTGAATACAGCATCACCGAGGGAAAAGACGATGGCTTTTTCCGGCGAATTCTGAATAATCAAATAGCCGACTGCGGTCAGCATGATACCGCTGATCAATCCCGCCCATGCCGCGGCAGTCGTGCCGCGCCGCCAATACAGCCCGAAGATCAGCGCCGCACCGGCGCCGGCATAATAGAAGCAGCCGATAATCGCCCAGAACAGCCAGATATCCTGATTTTGCTTGTATAACAAGCTGATCAGATAGAGGATCACTGCGACGCCGAAGATCGCGATTCGTAGCAGCCGCATGTGTGTTTTCGGCGTAAACGGCGTCTTGCGGAACGGCAGTATCACATCCTGCACAAAAATACTGCCCCAAGCGTGCAGCAGAGTATTCATTGAGGCGATCATAGCGCCCAGCATGGAGGAGATAAACAGCCCGAACATCCCCAGCGGAATGATCTTGCTGATGGCGACCGGCACTGTTACCTGACTGCGATAATAATCATCGGCGATCGTGTCCAAACGGGCATTGGCTGCGACCGCGACATCGGCAAATTTCGGGTTGTGCATCAGAACAAAGGCGATGATCGGTATTAAAATCACACCGTTATAGGTAACGATCCCGCGGACGTTACCTAAAATGCGTGTCATTCGCGCTTCATGCGGATTTTTGGCGGCGCTGCTGTAGGCCTGAACGCCTTGCCAGGCCGGGAACATAAACAGGAAATTGAATCCCCAAATCAAAAAGAACCAGAGGTCGTACGTTCTTGTTTCCGCGGTCTTGAACGGATTGATCATCGATGCCTCCACTGGTGCAAACGCAAGCCCCTCAACGACTGAAGACCAAGGGATCAGCCAGATAAAGAAAATCATCAGGATCAAAAAGACCACATTGCAGAACATTGCCTGCAGAAAGTCTGTAATCATCACGGCGATCTGGCCGCCGGCAAAGGTAAAAAACAGCGCAATCACCAGCAGCAGAGCAGTTACAAACGCATACATCGAAATGGTTGTCCCCATGACACTGAACGCTTCCGGCAGATTGCAGGCATAAATGAAAAAACGTGCGCCGGTGCCCGGCATGATCCCCATCGTGAAGACAAAGACCCCAAACGACAAACAGCCCAGAAAAATGCGGAAGTTTTTGCTGTACCGCTGCTCGAAAAACTGCAGCAGCGTCATCGCCCGCGTCTGGCGAAAGCGATAAAACACCCAGCCGAGCATGTAGATTGTCGTAACAATCGGCGCCAGCCCCAACTGCCACCACTGGGCGGTAAAACCCGCCTTGTAATACATCTCAAAGAACATAATCACACTGGTCAGTCCAAACGCGACCATGCCGTCGGCGGCCGAGATCAGATAGCGTCCGGCGCAACGGTTAGCGGATAAAAAATCCGCCACACTGCGATTGTACTGTTTGGACAAGGTTGCCACTGTCCCCAACACCAGCAAAAAGCCGGTTACGATAAACCAGTCTAATCCGTGCATAGTCTTCCCTTAACTGTTAAAGACAATCTGTTCGATTCCAATAAACACATATCATTAGATGTCGGCCGCGATAACAACGTCGGCCAGGATCAGCAGGATATTATTTCACGTACGGCCTGCCGGGCGCATCGGAGCATCAACTCTTGTCTAAGATAAATCAACGTTTGCTCATTTGCCGCACGACCTCGTCATAATACAGCGCCGCATCCACGGGCGTATTGGACGGGATGTGGTTGCCGACTGTCATAAAGAAACCCGGATACTGCTTGCCAATATCCATACAGCGTTTGACTTCGGCGTAAATCTCTTCTTTAGTGCCATTCAGCAGGATGCGCGTGTCGGCGTTGCCCTGAAACGAATGCGTCTTTCCGTACTGCTTGGCCATATAGGCCATATCCGTCGTCGGCTCCAGCACAAATCCGTTGATGCCGCAGCCGGCGATATCGTCGATAAACTCCGTATAAGAGCCGTCTGAAGTATAGAGGATGATCTTTTTGGCGTCCTGCAACGGGGCAAAGTATTTTTTGTAATTCGGGAACACATACTCGCGGTACCACGCTGGCGGCATAAATGCCCCGCTCGTCCAGACAATATCATCGTGAATCATCACCACCGGCACGTTGCAATCGGCCAGCGCATCAAAGTACTGCTGCATCCACGATGCGTAGCGATGCGTCATCTGCCCGAACCGCTTCATATCCACCCCGGCGGCCAGCAGGAACATATCCCAGCCGAAGATTTCGATGAAACCGGAGATGCAGGTTACATAAATGCCGGTGGAATTGACCGCGTTGGGGTATTGTTTACACTGACTTTTGTAGTGGTCTTCAAACTCTTTGACCGTCTTGGCGTGATCGATCTTGCCATACGCTTTCCACGGGTCAAAGTCCAGCACTTCTTCAGGCGTCTTGAACGGACAGTTGTGTGCGGCGCGGTCGTCGCGAAAATCCGTACCGCCAGCGTCATAGACGGCGTGCCCCATGCTGGTGCGGAGATCGCCGAATATCTGGTTATAGATAAGAATCGACCACACATAGTCGTAATCCCACGCTTTGACAAATGCACAAGAAGCCGCCTGCTGTTCTTCCGGGCTACTCTGAGAGGTCACTTCGATCCCCGTAACCGCCTTGACCAAATCCCAATGCCGATCCGCGGAATAACCGCCTTCCGTGCGCGCTACCCGCGGCGCCGTTTTCAGCGTCAGCGCTGCCATACCGATTTCTACTGACATTGATTCTCCTGTTTTCTGTGATATTTCCTTAAGCCGCCTGACTGACGAGCGTCAATAGCGGCCGTACGTTTGAGCTGTAAAAACCATTTTTTCGATATTTTCCAGCGGCGTATCGACAGGGGTCTGATCGCCGGTGGACAATATAAAGCCGCCTCCGGCCACGGCGGCATCGTGATGCTCAAGCAGGACGAGATTATCCGCTGCGACTGGAACAGCAAATCACAATGAGCAGCCAACCCTGCTCATTGCTGCGGCGACAGCCTTTATTGTTCCTTTCGAGCGGCTAATTGACGCTGCACGTCAAGCAGGGATTGTTTGTTTATCGGGTACTTCCACGCCAGCGCCAGCGCCGCGGCAAAGAACAGCGCCGGAAACATCGAAAAGGCAAGACGGAAACGGACAACTGTTTCATAGGTTTGAGCTATAAGTTCTTTGTCAAACCCAACCAGCCAGAGTAAAAAACCGCTCAG
>JBFZBE010000321.1:0-2809 GCA_041308685.1 Phycisphaerae bacterium | reverse complement strand
TTGAAGTCCTCCATCGCCGGATAGATGAACTCCTCGACCGGCGCGCTGAGCCGGTGGATTTCGTCAATAAACAAAACATCGCCGGTGCTGACGTTGGAGAGTAAACCCATCACGTCGCCCTGTTTGGTCAGGGCCGGGCCGGAGCTGACGCGGATGGCGGCGTTCATCTCGTGGGCGATGACGTTGGCCAGCGTGGTCTTGCCCAGGCCGGGCGGGCCGTAAAAGAGGATATGCTCCAGCGGCTCGCCGCGATGTCGGGCGGCGGCGATGGCGATGGACAGCTTTTCTTTGACGTTGGCCTGGCCAATGCACTCGGCCAGCCGACGCGGCCGCAGGGAGTTGTTGAAGACCTCTTCCTTCTCGCCGCGACTATCCGCACTCAATACGCGATCTATTGCCATTTTTTCTTCTTTAGACGGGATTTACTGGATTTTTTAGACAGGATTACACATTTTTTTTGACAGGATTAACAGGATTTACAGGATATATCTTGAAATTCATTGAGGTCTCGTACCTTTCTTTTGACCTCAACGGATTTTGGTCCAAAATTGACGACCAGCCCAATATCTTTGCGCGTCGCGGTCAGATAGTTGACCAATTGAACTTCATGGGCTTTTACAAGCTGGTTGACTGATTTTAATTCAACAATGATTGCATCGTTAACAAATATATCTGCTTTGTACTCTCCGACAACCTGATCATCATAATAGACAAAAATATTTTTTTGTGCTTCCGCACGGATACCGGCTTTTTGCAACTCAATCATAAGACATTTTTCATATACCGATTCAACAAACCCAAAGCCCATCACCCGATAGACTTTATAGGCACAGCCGATAATTTTTTGGGTTACTCCCTCAAACTTCATTATAAAATCCTGTAAATCCCGTTAATCCTGTCGAAAATAAATCTGTGAAATCAGTGTTAATCTGTGTCAAAAAAAATCCTGTTAATCCTGTCTATCAAAAATCCTGTTAATCCGGTCAAAAAATCATGCCTCGACGCCTTGTTTGACCCGATAGACCAGCGGGACGAGTTCTTCGGCGGTTTTGATGTCCGGGTGCTTGCGGCAGGTCAGCTCGATCAATTCCATCGCCTCGGCGCGTTTTTCGCCCCAGGCGATCAGGATTTCCAGTGCCTCGGTCTGAAAGACCGAAAACGCCGAGCGGGATTTGGTCGCAGCCGTCTCGTGGGCGTAGCCGGTCAGCTTGCCCTTCAGCTCGGCCACGATCATCGCCGACATCTTCTTGCCGACCCCCGGCAGCGTGGCCAGCAGCTTTTCGTCGCCGGTCTCGACGGCCGCGGCGATGCGGTCGATGGGCAGCGCCAGCGACTTAAGTCCTTTTTTGATGCCCATCCCCTTGACGCTGGTATAGGTATCGAAAAAGTCCCGCTCCGCCCGGCTCAAAAACCCCACCATCCGCGGGATCAGGTTGCCGCCGCCCAGCGTGCCCTCGTAGTACTCAAACGTGCACAGCGTAATCTGCTGGCCGATACTGCCGCCAAGCTGCACCACCGCATACCCCGGCAGCATCAGCTCATAACAGACCGGCCCGGCCTGCACCAAGGCGCCATCCTCATCCAATCCAACCAATTTGCCTTCAATTCGTGCAATCATTTCTGAATCATCGACTCCAAAATCTCAACGGCATCTTTTACCATTTTCGGGCATACTGTCTTGAATAAGCCTTCCGAAGCGGCTTTTTCTTTTCCTTCTTTTGTTCGTACATCACATCCTATCAGATCGCCACAGTTTAGGAAACGATTCTTCCGGCGAAATCTATCGGCAAACTCAATAATTTTATCATAAGGTTTCTGTTTATCTTCACCAAACTTAAGCCCCAGAACCATAAATGCCCCCGTCACAGCCCCGCACGTACCGCCAATAAACATCCCCCCGCCAAAACCGGAAGCAATTTTGAAAGCATCTGCCTTGCTGATGTTAAAATCTTCACAAAAAACGGCCAACACTGCCTGCGAACAATTGTATCCATCTTCATAATATTTCACTGCTTGTTCTGCCGGCTTCATACAATTCCTTTCTTTCCGCTCTCACTGGCACAACACAATGCAATCGCAATCGCGTCCGCCACGTCCGCCGGTTCCGGCACAGTGGGTAATGCCAAAACGGTCTGAATGGCCCGCTGCATCTGATTTTTACTGGCCCGACCGTTGCCGGTCAACGATTTTTTAATGCGTGTGGCCGAAAAACTCTTGACCGCCGCGCCGCTCTGGGCCGCCTTTTGCAAGATCACCCCGCGGGCATGCCCCATCAAAATCGCTGTCCGCGGATGATTGTAGTGGGCATACAACTGTTCAACTGCCACGATTTCAGGATGATGGCAGTCCAATACAATCTGAATGTCCTCGGCAATCTGGTTGAGCCGCTGCTCAAACGGAGCCTTGCCCTTGGTCCGAAACACACCCGCCTCCAGCAGCGTGCATCGCAGCAGTTCCTTTTTGACCACTGCGTAGCCGCATACCTGCAAACCGGGATCGATCCCCAGCAGGATCATTGCCGTCTCCAAGTCGATACGCCGCCAGGCTTGTGTTCAAGAACATTCCCGAATTCCGCCTGCTTATGACGGATGGCATCGGAGGCGGCAAAGTCCTTATTCTTGCGGGCGGTTTTGCGCTGCTCGATCATCAGACCCACCAAGTGATCCAGCAATTGTTCATCCCCCCCGCCAGCAACGGCATACTCATTTTTGACAACGCCCAGCACATCGCCACCGAGCCGCGTGAACATCGCCTCGACCGCCTTTAACGTCTCCGCCGAAGCTTTAGCCTCAAGCAAAGCATTCGAAAC
>JBFZBE010000320.1:0-8251 GCA_041308685.1 Phycisphaerae bacterium | reverse complement strand
GGGACAGGCGGACACGGTAACGCTGAAAGTCGCCTCGATCACATTGACGAATCTGGGCGGCGATGAAAAACTGGATGTCGCGCAATTGACCGCGATCATTTTGAAAGCGATCGCCGGCGGCGTGATGGAACAGGGCAAAGACCTCTTACCGACGGATATGCTTAAAGGGTTGGGCAGCGGCGCTTTGGAAGTTGGCCAGGAAACGCTCAAGCAAGCCACCGAAGCGGGTAAAGGCATTATCGAAGGCGGCAAGGGCGCTATCGAGGGCGCCGGCGACGCGATCAAAGGCCTGTTCCAGAAAAAAGAATAGCATTCTCTATGTCGTGTGCCGAACCCCGCAAAGGGCTGATCATTCACTCGGGAGCTATCGGGGATTGTCTGTTAACGCTGCCGCTGGCGGCCTATATGAAGCAGGCCTGCGGTCTGTCGCAGGTGCATCTGATGGCGCGGCCGGAGGCGGCGGGCTTCTATCCGCGCCGCAGTGTTATTGACCATATCCGCCCGCTGGAGTCGGCGCCGCTGCATCGGCTGTTTGAACCGCGCCAGACGTTTGCGCTCGATGACGGCGACCGGCTGATCACTGTGTTCGGCGGCTATGAACAGATCGTCAGCTTTCTGGGCGTCGAGAACGCCGATTTTGAGCACAATCTGCTGATGACGGTCTATTGCAGCCATGCGGCACAGATCACGATGATGCCGATGACGCCGCCGGAGGATGAGCCGGTCAGCCGGTTCTATGTGCGCCGTTTGGCCGAGCAGGCGGCGATTGAGCCGACACAGGTCGATCTGTCGGCGGTGTGGCTGAATGCCCTGTCGGACGATGTCGCCGCCGGACGCTGCCGGTTGGCGGAGGCCGGGGTAAACCCCGACGCCGAGATTGCGATCCTGCATCCCGGCAGCGGCGGACGGCACAAGTGCTGGCACGCCGACAATTTTGTGGAGCTGGCCGGGGCATTGGGCGAACGCGGGATGACGCCGGTGTTTTTGTTTGGCCCGGCTGAAGAAGAACGCTTTTCGGAATCGCTCAAAGACGGGTTTGCCGAGATTGCGGCGGTGCTGAGCGGCCTGACCCTGACCGAAACGCTGCAACTGTTGTCGGCGGCGGATGTATTTATCGGCAACGACAGCGGCATCAGCCATCTGGCCGGCTGCTTAGGAAAACGCACTGTTGCGATTTTTGGAACAACAAATCCATCGCATTACCGCCCTCTGGGGCCGAATACGACCGTATTCCGTGCAACGCTGGACAGTTTTTCCGCCCCCTGCCGGCAGGACGTTGCCCGTTTGCTGAAAATCCTCAATCCTTGATTTTTTGTTGCCAACCGCGGCGATTTCTGGCACAATGTTGCGCAAAAGACCTTTGAAAAACAGGACATAACGTGCTATCTACGCTTCATCGGTATGTGTTTAGGGAAATGATCCGCGTCTTTGCGCTGGCGACGCTGGCGCTGACGCTGATGGTCTGTGTCGGGCTGCTGGTTCCGACGATTATGGAATACGGCGTCGGGCCGGGGCAGATCATCCGTTTGATCGGCTATTTTCTGCCGATCACGCTGACGTTTGTGCTGCCGATGAGCGCTTTGTTTTCGGCTTCGATCGTGTATGGGCGGTTTGCCGCCGACCGTGAGCTGGACGCCTGCCGCGCCAGCGGCATCAGCTTGCGGGTGATGCTGTATCCGGGGATCAGCTTGGCGATCCTGGTTGCGGCGGCCAACCTGATCCTGAGTTTTTATATCTCGCCGGCGTTTGTGCATCGCAGCGAGCGCAGCGTCAAATCCAACGCCGAGCAAATCCTGTTTCGCAACATTCAGCGTAAGGGTTACTACGCCCTGCCGCGCAGCCGTTTGCGTCTGTACGCCGACAAGGCGATCCCCGAAAAAAATCTGCTGGAAGGCGTGGTCATCGTCAATGCCCGCGACAACGCCGAAAAGCCGCAATTGATCACCGCCCAGCGGGCGCGCGTGCAGATCGAAACGCATCGTACTTATAACAACGCGGTGATCGTCGCCGAAGAGGTGTATCGGTTTGACGAGCTGCAGCCGGTGTTTTCGGGGCATTTTGAGACCGAACAGCGGTTTCCGCCGCTGCTGGGCGACAGCATCAAATTCAAAGAGATCGATGAGATCAAGCGGATACAAGCCGACAAACTGAACTATTATCCGATCCGCGAAAAGGCGATGGCCGCCCGCGCGCAGCTTGCCACCGAGATGCTGGCCGAGCAGTTGAACGCCGCGTTTGCCGCCGCCAAGCCCGTGGTGTTTGAGGAAACCGGCGGCGAGCGGGTGTACGCCCTGTTGGCCGGCGGCTGCGCGATCGACCCCGGCAAACCGTTTACGCTGCGTCTGACCGAACCGGTCGTGCTGGAGCAGCGCGACCTGTACCGCGACCGGCTGACGATCCGGTATGAGAGCAAAAGCCCCAAAAGCAGCGTTGCGCTGCGCAGCGAAGGCGCCTCGCTGCTGGTCGAGGCGGATATCGACGCGCCGTCCTGGGAACGCACCGGCCGGATCAAAGGCCGGGCGATCCGCAAATATATCAATGGGCTGGCTTTGCCCGAATCCATCGCCGGCCGCCTGTCGGAAGAAGGCCTGCTGACTACGCTGGCTTCGGCCGCTGCGCCCGGTACGCTGCTGGCCGGCAGCCCCAGCAGCGCCTATGCGGGAATGCTCAATACATTGCAGCGTGAGATGGTCAAAACCGACCGGCAGATCGCCGCCGAGGTGCATTCGCGGCTGGTCTTGGGATTGGGATCAGTATCGATCATTATGCTCGGCATCGCGCTGGGGATTCGTTTTCGCGGCGGGCATCTGCTCAGCGCGTTCGGCGCCAGTTCGATTCCGGCGGGGATACTGGTGGTGTTCATTATGTCGGGAAAACAGATGATCAAAAGCCCCGCAACGCCCCAGACGCTGGGCGCAGCAACCATTTGGGCGGGACTTGTGCTGCTGAGCATTCTGGCGCTGGCGGCCTATCGCAAACTGATGCGGACATAACTCTATGAAAACACTGGATCGCTATATTTCCAATAATTTCCTGTTCGGCTACTTCATCGCCCTGTGCGTGATGCTGGGGATGTTTTTGACGGTGGACTTGTTTTTGCATCTGGATGAGTTCGCCGAGATGCAGGATCAGGGAACCGCGACACTGCTGGCGGCAGTGGCCCGCTATTACGGGGCGCGCTGCCTGTTGTGGTTTCGCGATCTGGGGGGGATGATCATTGTGATCGCGGCGGTCTTTTCGCTGGCACGGCTGACGCGGAACAATGAATTGATCGCGGTGATGGCCTCGGGCGTAAGCTTAAAGCGTATTTTGGCGCCGATCCTGTTTTTGGCGCTGCTGCTGACCGGAGCGATGATCGTCGATCAGGAACTGATCGTGCCGCGTCTGGCGGCGGACCTGACGCGCAAGCAGGATCAGCTTCTCGGCCAGGCCGCTTATGACCTGTGGTTTGTCGGGGACGCCAACGGCAGTTTGGTCTGCTGCGGGCAATACGACGAAGCGCAGCAGGAAATGCGGCAGGTGCTGATCATTCAGCGTCAGCCGGCAGACGCCGATACCTGGCGCGTCGTCGGGCAGATCACCGACGCGAAGGCAACGCACGACCCGCAGCGCGGCGGCTGGCGGCTGGAAGACGGGCAGGCACTGCGGGTGTCCGCTGTGCCGTCGGCGACGGATTTCGGGGCGGTCGATTTTTATGCGACCAACCTGGCGCCGCAGGATTTGCCGCTGCGCCGACGCGAGGGCTTCAAATCGCTGCTGAGCTTGCATCAATTGTCCGAAATGGAGCGCAACCCCGGCACGCGCCGCACGGAGCTGGCCGATATCGCCCTGCAAAAACACACGCGCATCACCGCGCCGATCATCAATATGATCATGCTGATGGTCGCCCTGCCGGTGCTGGTCTGTCGTGACCCGCGCGATATGAAGTCGGCGATACTGACCAGTTTTCTGATTACGGCGGCTTGTTTTTCGACGGCGTTTTTGTGTTCGCTTTTTGCGACCGAAACGGTGGCAGGACAGGTACGTCCTGCGCTGTTCAGTTGGCTGCCGATCTTTATCTTTTTCCCTGTTGCCCTGATCCAGATCGACACGATGCGCACCTGAGGACTGAACATACGATAAGCCGGCCGTACCTGTCGTGATCGAAAAACAAAACTCTAACTACTGTGGTTGTGTATGGATTATCAATGTCCTATATGCGGCAAGGTTATCCCCTCGTCGGGCAGAACTGCCGATGGCCGCATGCAAATTAATGCCCCCTTTTTTCCATTTTGCAGTTCGCGCTGCCGACTGCTGGACTTGGGGGCGTGGATGGACGGACGCTATGCCGTGCCGATCGGCCAAACTGAATCGGCAGAGCAAGACGATTTATCCGCCGACGGTGCCGATACGGCCTTTCCGGAAGACCAACAAGACGGCTGATCGCACAGGAACTTGAAACACCGGCTCCCAGCAAACTTGCGCATCAGGCCTTGTTGGCCGCCGGCGGCAGGCGGCGATACCAAAAGACGTACAATCCCGCCAGCGAAACGACAAACAGCACCGCAGTAATTGCACACGCCCGCCACTGTCCGACCATCATCTGCATCGGCAGCAGATTCAGCGTAATCAGCCACAGAATTCCAAACGGAATGGCCGTAATGTCGTTCCAATGTTCGCGTCGGGTGCTTTGGCGGGTTTTCTCATCCAGCAGCGTTTCAAACGGCTTCCACAGCCCGAACGGGCGGGTTTTGATGTAAAACTGCTCCAGCACCCGGCGATCGGTCGGCGGCGTCATATAGGTGCCGAGAAGGCAGGCGATAAAGCTGACGCCGAAGATATAGGCAAACTGATACCATTCAAACATTTCCGGTATATACAGGCGCTGAGCGATCGCGGCAACCATACCGACCAGCAAGCTGGCCGCAAAACCGCCGCCGTTGAACCGCCACCAATAGAGCCGCAAAATCGACGATGCGCCAACCCCGGCCAAAAGCCCGCTGGTCAGCCATGCCCAGATATCGTTGATATTAGGCGCATAAAAAGCCATTACAAAACTGACGGCAAACAAAAGCACTCCGAACAGCCAACTGACATAAATCAATTCGGCGTTTCCGGCGTGCTTGCGGATATACCCCTGATACAGATCACGGGTAAAAAAGCTGGTGGCCGTATTGATCATCGTGTTGAACGTGGACATTGCCGCCGCCAACAGCGCGACGATGATCAACCCGCGTATCCCCGTAGGGATCATACTCAGCAGCACCGCCGGCATAATACGCTCGGGGAAGACCGTCCCCTGATAGCTGACCAGTGCAATTTTGCTGCGCCACTCTGTACCGAGCAGTTGTTCTAACTGCGCCGGAAGCGTGCCGTAATCGCCGGGACGATTGATGAGCTTGGTCAGTTCTTCGTGCCAGGTGTTGGCCGAAATGCCGCCGGCGGTCTGGTCAAAATGCGTCCGCACCGTTACGGCCGCCTGACTGAGAATAGACTGGTCGGGAAAAGAGTCCTTGACCAGCAGCAGCCCCAGTATCGCCACACCCATCATCAGCGGCCAGCGCATCACCATCGACCAACCGGAGGTAAAACCCAGCAGGCCGCACTCCCGCTCGCCGGAAGCGCCGAAATACCGGTTGTCCACACCGGCGCCAAGCCCCTGAAAAATCGTTTTTGCAAAGAAGAAAAGAATCACCAGTGTCAAATAATTGTAATGTTCATAACCCTTTGGCATTTCCGTTTTCCAGGTCGGCAGCGTACGTACCCAGTCGGGATTTCCGGTAACTTCGGTCGCCAATGCGGAAAAATCGATCCCCTGTGTTTTCATCAGGGTAAAAATCACAACAAAGATTACTCCAAAAAGGATGCAAAAAGATTGAAAAACATCCGTAACCACCACGCCGTAAAACCCGGATTGCACCAAATAAATACAGGTAATCACCACCATGATCGCCGCACAGACCGTCGGCGTGAACGGCATAAACATCGACAAAAACAGCCCGACGCCCTTGATGGAATAGGCCAGCATCCCGACGGTGCTGACAAACGCCCCGATGACCGCGCTGAGCCGGGCAAAAGTGCCGCCAAAACCATCGCCAAAGCGGAAAATCATCCACTCGGCATTGGTCATCAGGCCGGAACGGCGGTGCCATTTGCCGATATAGATAAACATAAATGCAAGTGCTAAACACGCTCCTCCGCGAAATTCAAACATCAGTGCTGTTGGACCCAGCAAAAATAGAAAAGATGTAATCAACATCGTGCCGGTCAAATCCAGCCAGGCCGCCATCCCGGAAATCCCCAACGCCCACCACGGCAAACTGCGCCCGCCCAGAAAATAATGATCCATACTGGTAGAAGCGATTTTTCGCAGACAAAACCCGATTACCAACAAAATAACAAGGTAGCCGCCAATCAATGAGTAATCCAGTGTGTTTAATTGCCCCATCAGGGTTCTCCTAATAAGTCGTTATTGCAAATGATAATCTGTTTGTCCATCTGGACTAAGTGGTGAAGAATGTATTTTATTTGTGATAGATTTGTCAAGAATAATATAACAATTATTACAAAACTCGGTATAGATTGTTCATTGTATAATTTGGGCATACTTTATTCAAAACTAATGACAAATAAAATAAGAAAGTCAAGACGGCATTGTTTAGAGCATACGAACAATACCAAGCATCGCGTTGTTCGGATTTTTCACGATACCGCCAAACAGCGTATATTCTTAACTCCTGACTTTTATGTTCTAAGTTCTGAATTCTTTGTGTTTTAATCCCGAATTCGCTGTCTGCCAAGATGGCGGTATTGGGCTGCGACGATGGGGTAAAGTTGGCAGAGCGGGAGCGTTTTTTGTTTTTTTACAATTTAACTATCTCTATTCATAGTATAGAGTTACAACATTAATACATCGGATTTATTAGGGGGCTGGTATCTTTTTTGCTAATAACATTTTCTTATGCCGGAGACGGTGTTTTTAGTTGTATTTATAGATGGATAATAACCTTTTAGTCAGGAGAGACAAAACATTATGGCAGCAAAAAACTTAGCGTTTGAAAGCGACGCCCGCAGCGCGTTGCTGGCGGGGGTTGAAAAGCTGGCCCTGGCGGTCAAATCGACGCTCGGCCCGCGCGGCCGCTGTGCAATCATCGACAAGGGCTGGGGCGGCCCGACCGTAACCAAGGACGGCGTAACCGTCGCCGAGGAAATCGAACTGCTGGACAAGACCGAGAACATGGGCGCCAAGCTCGTGCGTGAGGCAGCCAGCAAGACCTCCAAAATCGCCGGCGACGGCACCACCACCGCAACGGTACTGACCGAGGCGCTGTTTAAAGAGGCGTTTAAAAACTTAGCCGCCGGCGCAGACGCGATGAGCTTAAACCGCGGCATTCAGAAGGCCGTCACGGCGGCGACCGACAAGCTGGTCTCGCTGGCCAAGCCCGTGGATATCGCCAAGAAAGACAGCATCATCAATGTGGCCTCCATCAGCGCCAACAACGACGTCGAAATCGGCAAGAAAATGGCCGAGGCGTTTATGCGGGTCGGCAAGGACGGCGTAATCACCATCGAAGAAGGCAAGAGTTTGGATACGACCGTCGATTATGTCGAGGGGATGCAGTTTGACCGCGGCTTCCTGTCGCCGCACTTTGTGACCAACGCGGACACAATGGTGTGCGAACTGGAAAAACCGTTCATTCTGGTCTTTGAAGAGAAAATCAGCAACATCGCCAAGCTCGTACCGCTGCTGGAAGCGGTGGCCAAGGCCAAACGTCCGCTGCTGATCATTGCCGAAGACGTCGAAGGCGAGGCGCTGGCGACGCTGGTGGTCAACACCATCCGCGGCATCGTCAAGGTCGCGGCCGTCAAGGCCCCGGGCTTCGGCGACCGTCGCAAGGCCATGCTGCAGGACATCGCCGTCCTCACGGGCGGTGAAGTCATCGCCGAGGAAATCGGCCTGACGCTCGAGAAGGCCACGCTGGCCAACCTCGGCCAGGCCAAGAAGATCGTCGTGGAGAAGGAAAACACCACGCTGATCGTCAACCAGATCCGCGGCGTGCTGCGCTGCGTGGCGGTCAAGGCGCCGGGCTTCGGCGACCGGCGCAAGGCCATGCTGGCCGACATGGCCGCCCTGACCGGCGGCCAGCTGGTGTCCGAGGAACTGGGCCTCAAGCTCGAGGACGTGCAGCTCGGCCAGCTCGGGCGGGCCAAGCGGGTCGTGTCCGACAAGGACGCGACCACCATCATCGGCGGCGCCGGCGCCCGCACAGAT
>JBFZBE010000319.1:0-9133 GCA_041308685.1 Phycisphaerae bacterium | reverse complement strand
TTCCCCACTGCCATTTCAGCCAGACTTGGATGGGGTTTGGGTAAAAATAGACGGATTCAGCGTCCCCCACGTTGTGAACCCCGCCCGTCGGCAGAATTGAATGCCCAGCAGCACAGTGATAGCCGTACCGGTAAAAATGGCAATCATAATGGCGATTTGGTACAGGATGGCCGTCATCGGCGATGCCCCGCCCAGAATCACGCCGGTCATCATCCCCGGCAGCGAGACCAAGCCCATCGTGGCTGTGGTCGCCAGCGTCGGGGCGAAGGCCTCGTGCAGCGCCGCGACCAGATACGGCCGGGTCGCCTCCGCCAGCGTTGCCCCCTCGGCCAGCCGCTGGAGATACGCCTTTTCGCCGTTGCGAATACCGATAAAAAACGTGCGAATACCAACAATATCCGCCCGCAGACAATTGCCGAGAATCATCCCGCCGATAGGGATGATGTACTGCGCCTCCAGCCACATCGGCCGCCGCAGGATCAGCACGACAAAATACAGCATCGGGACGGCCGTACCTACCGCCAAAGCACAAAACAGCGGCACAGCCAGCCGCCTTGCCCGCAGGCCGCAGCCCTTAAGCGTCGAGCCGTCGGCCACCGCGACCATCACCGCCACCCACGCCAGTGTCAGCCACGGGTTATTGAGCCGAAAGACCACTTGCAAATACACGCCGACGAACAGCAATTGCAGCGACATCCGCACGATAGCCATCGCGGCCTGACCGAGCATCGGCAATCTTGCCCACAGGATGATCCCCAGCGGGATCGCCAGCAGCGCATACATTGCGACAACGCCCCACATCGAAATCGGCTCAGCCGTCATCTCGCCTGCCCTTTCCATTGCATCAGGTCAACGGTCTGATCGGCCAGCTCGGCCAACGATTCATCGTGCGAGATAAACACCGCCGTCCAGTCCGGATGCTCGGCGAACAACTGGATAAAACGCTTACGGCCAACCGTGTCCATCGCCGATACCGGCTCATCCAGCAAAAAGGTCGTGCGTCCCAGCAGAAGCGACAATATCACCGCCAGCCGCTGTTTTTCGCCGCCGGACAGCGTCTTGAGGTCTTTGTGCAGAAGGTCGTCGGGTAGATAAAAAAACTCCATCCATCGCTTCAGAGCGTCTTGTTCCCATCGCCGCTCGGCGTTGTGCCGATAGCCGAACGGCTCCCGCAGCCGGTCAATCACACGGCCTTGACCCAAGTCCGGCTCCTGTGCCAGATACGCCAACCGCCGCCGCAGCGTCCAAACCGTTGCAGCGGTCAGTTCCTGCCCATCGATGCGAATCACACCGGCGTTTGGCACAACAAACCCCATCACGCATTTAAGCAGTGTGCTTTTGCCGCAGCCGCTGGGCCCGGCGATCCGCACCCGCCGCCCGCGCTCCACACGCAGATTTGCCCCACCAAACAGCGGCTGGCCGCCGATCGTGCAGGCCAAATCAGAAAGCTCTATTTCCGTACCAGGCATTGTTTTATTCTACGCACAATCATCTCAATTTCAATGGACGATTAACGATAAGCTGTATCAGCCCTCATCATTTTCATCGTAATTTACCCTCCCGTACCTTCTGTGCAAGGCCGCGCAGTTGGGGCAGGGCATAATCGAAGAATATTTTATATCCCTCGCAGAAATAGCTGGGGGTTTTGTGCGTGCCGGTCAGCATCGCGCGGTCTTTGGGGCAGCCGCCGCGGCAGATGTCCAGATACCGGCAGACGAGGCACTTGTTGTCAATCTCGGTTTTTTTGCGGGCAAAGTCGCGTTTGACGGGGCTGTCGGCCAATTGCTCGATGGGCGATTCCATGATGTTGCCCAGCCGGGTCTGGCCGGTCACATAAAAATCACAGCAGAAGACATCGCCGTTGTGTTCGATCACGATATAGTCGTTGCAGCGGCGGGCAAAGGTGCATTCGGTATGAACCCCGCTCAAAAGGAAATTTAACATGCTGTCAAACAGGCGAATACTGCGGCTGCGGACCCCCTCGGCCAGCCAACGGTCAAAGATGCGGCACATAAAACGCCCGAATTGCGGCGGCGTGATGCTGTACGGCGCGGCGGCGCGGGGGTCATCGGCGGCCTGCTCCACACACGGGACAAACTGTAAAAAGCCGATCTTTTGGCCGACGAAAAAGTCGTACAAAGCGTCCGGCTGCTCGACATTGACATTGTTGAGCAAAACGAGGATGTTAAAGTCGGTCTTGTATTTGCGGCAGTTGTCGATGCCGGCCATCACACGGTCGAACGTGCCGTTGTCGGCGCGGTCTTTGCGATAGACATCGTGGAATTCTTTGGGGCCATCCAAACTGACACCGACCAGAAACTTGTACTCCGTCAAAAACCGACACCACACCTCGTCCAGCAAAATGCCGTTTGTCTGCAGGGCGTTGCTGACCGCCTGGCCGGATGTGCCGTACTGTTTTTGCAGCGCGACCAGCCGTTTGTAAAAATCCAGCCCCATCAGCGTCGGCTCACCGCCCTGAAAGGCAAAGCTGTTCTGCTCAAAACCCAGCGACAGATAGCTTGCAACCAGCCGCTCCAGCACCGCATCGGTCATCCGGTGCGCCCCGCCGCCGAACAGCTCGGCCTTGCAGGCATAAAAGCAATAGGTACAGGCGATGTTGCAGTCCGGCCCGGCGGGCTTGATCAGCACTGTAAACGGCCGTGCCATTTATTTCCTATTTCCTATTTCCAATTTTATATTGTTTTCACAGATTAACACAGATTTTTTATACAGAATTGACAGCATTTAGCAGGAGTTTTTTAATCCATTCACAATTCAAGATTTTCTTCATTCTGCATTCTTAATTCTTCATTTATCCGTGTTCATCTGTGAAATCTGTGGTTTCATTACTTTCCGCCCTTGGGCACAAACGGACTTAGCTCGCGCAGCCGCTGCACGATGGGGGCGATCTTTTCAATGACCACATCCACATCTTTTTCGGTGTTGAATCGGCTCAAGCTGAATCGGATCGAGCCGTGTGCGGCGGTGAACGGCACGCCCATCGCCCGCAGCACGTGCGACGGCTCCAGCGCCCCGGACGTACAAGCCGAGCCGGAGCTGGCGCAAATGCCGAACTTGTTGAGCATCATCAGAATCGATTCGCCTTCGATGTATTCAAAGCTGACATTGAGCGTATTCGGCAGGCGGCTGTCCACATCGCCATTGATAAAGCAGTTCGGACAGCTTGACAGAATCCCTTTTTCCAGTCGATCGCGCAAGGCCTTGACGCGGGTGTTTTCCTCGTCCATGTGCCGCAGCGCCAATTCGCAGGCCTTGCCCAGCGCGACGATGCCCGGCACATTCTCTGTACCGCCGCGCCGGCCGGATTCCTGATGGCCGCCGTGCATAAACGTGCCGATGCGCGTGCCTTTGCGGACAAACAGTACGCCCACGCCCTTGGGCGCGTGCAGCTTATGGCCGGACAAGCTCAATAGATCGATGGCGCTGTTTTTGAGGTTCAGCGGAATCTTGCCAACCACCTGTACGGCGTCGGTATGAAAAACCGACCCGCGGGCCTTGACAATCTCGGCGATCTGTTCGACCGGAAAGATCGTGCCGGTTTCGTTGTTGGCCCACATCGCCGAGACGATGGCGGTGTTGTCGTCCACGCGAAAGCCGATCTGGTCGCTATCCAGCCGCCCCTGCCGATCCACGCCGATCTCGGAGATGCTGTAGCCGTGCCGCTCCAGATCGCGGCAGGTCGTCAGTACCGCCGGATGCTCGACGCGGGTGGTTACGACCTTGCGCTTCTGCGGAAACATTGCCAGCGTGCCTTTGATGGCGGCATTGTCGCTTTCAGTGCCGCAACTGGTGAAGATGATCTCTTCCGGCTGACAGCCCAGCAGAGCCGCGACCTGCTCGCGGGCGCGGGCAATATCGCGGGCGACGTTGCCGCCGAAGGTATGCATGCTCGATGGGTTGCCGTACCGCTGCGTCAGATACGGCAGCATCGCCTCGACGACCTCGTCGGCCACCTGCGTGGTGGCGTTGTTGTCCATATAGATGACGTTATTCATAGTGCCACTCCCTGCTTATCGTTAGATCATTTTTACCATGAAGAGCATGAAGGCCATGAAGATTAATAAAGCACTAAGATATTAAGTACTGAATTCCAAACAAGATTAAAAAGAAAAATCCCGTTAAATCCCGTTAATCCTGTCTAAATATCTTCTTCATGAACTTCAAGTGCTTCATGGTCAAATGAAAACTCAGTCTTTCAATTCTTCCACGGTCAGCGTCTGGCTGACAAACTCGCGCAAACGGGCTTCCACCACGTCGCGCATCGTGAACTCGGCCATCTTGCACTGGGCGCACATCCCGCGCAGAGCGACGATGACCTTGTCGCCGTCGATGTCGATCAGCTCGATATCGCCGCCGTCGGCCCGGAGCGCCGGGCGGATATGCTCATTGATGGTCTGCTGGACCAGTTGAATCTTCTGGATGTTGGTCAGCTTGGCCGGGCGGATGGGTTTGGCCGCGGCCGCCTTGGCCTGTCCGACGACCTCGTCGATCAGTTCGGCGATGCGCCCCTTGCAACCGCCGCAGCCGCCGCCGGCCTTGCAGAAGTTCGTTACCTGCTCGACGGTCGTCAGGCCGTTTTCGTGGACGACCTTGCGGATTTCCTCGTCGGTTACGCCAAAGCAGGTGCAGACGATCACGCCTTTGGGCTTGCCGGGGGCCTTGCCGCCCTTGCGGCGATGGTAGTCCTCGATGGCCGCTTCCAGCGCTTCCTGTCCCATCACCGAGCAGTGCATCTTCTGATCGGGCAGGCCGCCCAGCCGCTTGACGATGTCCTGATTGGTCACCTTGGCGGCCTCTTCCAGCGTCATCCCCCGGATCATCTCGGTCAGCACCGATGATGAGGCCACCGCGCTGGCGCAGCCGAAGGTCTGGAACTTGACCTCCTCAATGCGTCCAGCCGCGTCGAGCTTGAAGGTCAGCGTCAGCGCGTCGCCGCAGGCCAGCGAACCGACCTCGCCGACGCCGTCGGGGTTCTCAACCCGCCCGACATTACGCGGGTTGTAAAAATGATCCATTACGTTATCGGTATAGTCCCACATATATCCCATCCAATATAACTAAAACCACAGTTTTGGAATAACAACCGTCCACTATATCCGCATCCCTGCCAATCGTCAATTGTCGTTCCCATCAGTTCCGCCCGACAGAAAACAATCAGAATGTCCCGTCAAAGATGCGTTTGGTGATGTCATTGATGCACTGGCGGGTCATGCTGTTGCCGCCTTCGGTCATAATGCTGAATATAATGTCGCCGCGCGGAGTTTTGCAGACGCCCGAAAAGGTGCGCACGCCCGCGATATAACCGGTTTTGCCGCAGATATTGCCGCGGTAAGGCGCCTCGTGAAAATACTTGCCGATCGTACCGTCCACGCCCGCTTCAGCCAGTGTTTCCACAAAACGCTGGCCATAGGGTTTTTGGTAAGCGTCCCGCAAAATCGCCGTCAACACGCTGCACGAAAGGCGGTTTTTTCGGCTCAAGCCGCTGCCGTCGTCCAGCACAAACTGCGCATCGTCAATGCCCAGCGTGTTGAGATACCTTCCGACCAGCGTCAGGCCATGCGGCCATTCGCCGTTGATGCGTCCCTGTGTGTTCTCGGCAGAAATGGTCTTGATCAAACTTTCCGCAGCCAGGCCGAAACTGTCCTTGTTGCAGCGGTCCAGAACATCCCACAGGGTGTTGGTCAGCGTCGCGATTGCCGCCAATGACTCGCGCTGCGGCACATAACGTTCAACAATCTGGCCGTTCACGGCGATGCCCGCGGCGCGCAGCCGCCGCACCAGCAGATTCCCGAACAGACCGCTGGGGCGTTCGATCGCCACATCAAAGCCAGTCTCCTTGTTGATATTG
Source organism: Phycisphaerae bacterium (assembly GCA_041308685.1). Classification (GTDB taxonomy): domain Bacteria; phylum Planctomycetota; class Phycisphaerae; order Sedimentisphaerales; family Anaerohalosphaeraceae; genus T3Sed10-213. The sequence continues at coordinate 3,264 of JBFZBE010000319.1, read as the reverse complement.
CCGCGCACCGTCAGCCGATTGGGGGTATTGGTGCGGTATGCTCCTACCGCACTGGCTCCGCGTGTAACCGCACGAAGCTGGCTGACCAGTTCAATATAGTCGTTGTCCGGCTCCATCTCCAGCGTCGCAGCGCCGTTCCGCGATGCGACAATCCGCACACAGTTGCGATTATAATTGATGCCGCTGGTCTCGCAGGCATACCATTGGTTGAGCTGATCAGCCGGCCAGGATAAATGCACGCGGTTCTGGTCAAAAAAGAAGCTGTCCAGAATCACGTCCCCGACTTGTGTAACGCCCTTGTCCTGCAGCGCACAGACAATCGCGTCAAACGCCCAACCGTCCTTGCGGCCGCTACAGGCATCGACGGCCGCATCGCCCAGCACCGGATCGCCGGCGCCGATGACAACCAGGTTGCCGTCCTGCAGGGCTGCGCGGGTCTGATAAACATAGTCCGCACCCAAATAGTACAGTGCAGCGGCCGATGAAACCAGTTTCATATTCGACGCGGGGATCATCGGATTTTGGGCGTTCCGGCTGTAGAGCGCCTTGCCGTCGTCGGCACGCACCGCCAGGATACAGAATACAGCGTTTTTCTGGTGCGGCCGGGCGATGATCTGCATGATCGATTCACTGCCAAAGACCACCCCGTATGCCGCAAAAACAGTAATTAGATAAATCAAATGTCGCTTCATAATGGCGTGATATTTAACACAGACCGCCGCCGGTTTCAAGGAGATTACAAACAAAAACTAAAAATCAGTTCCAGTTGGACGTGCTGGGGCGGTCAATTTCGGGAATCGCCAGACCCGGTGTGCTTAAAAAAGCCCCCAATGACTCGATTGCCTCCATAAACTGCATATAGTCGGCGGGCTTGACAATGTAAAAATTACACCCAATCTGATAGCAGTTGTCGATTTCGACCGGACTGTCGGTGGTCGTGAGCATAAATACCGGCATTTTTCGCAGTTCGGGATGGGCTTTAATGCGTTCCAACACCGACACGCCGTCGAGCAGCGGCATCTTGATATCCAGAAGCAGCAGATACCGATGAGCCGGGTGCGTTTGGCGGCCGGAATGCTCAAAAAGATAGTCCAGCACCTCTCTGCCGTTGTGAAAATGGATCACTTGGACATCCGCGCATGTGCGCCAAAGATTCTTCTTGGCCAGCGCAAAATGGCCGGCATCATCTTCGGCAATCAAAATAATCGGGGTATCGGACATTCAGATCAGGTCGCACTCAGCGACGGAACTTCCAGAATCGATAAAAATCGGCTGATTTTCTGGATCGATTCGACAAATTTGTCATATTCAACGGGTTTGACAACATACATACTGCATCCGAGCTGCTGACATTGCTCGACGGCCTGACGGTCACCGGTCGTGGTGAGCATAATAACGGGGATTTTTCGCAGTACCAGATCGGATTTCAGGTGTAACAGCACCTCCACGCCGTCTATTTTGGGCATACGGATGTCCAACAGCAACAACATTGGCCGACGGGAATTATCCGAATCCAGCGCCTTGGCCTGCTCTAAAAAGCCCAGCAATTCCTGCCCGTCCCGAAAACGCACAATCCGATTGGAAACACCGCTGCGAATCAAATTGCGCTCAATCAGTGCAAAATGACCGTCGTCATCCTCCGCCACCAAAATCATCGCATCCTTGTTCATATTCGGTAGCCCGCCTTCTGATTCCATTATCTCAGTTGTTGTTAAATCAATTCGGAAATACCTTCTGCGACAAACACTCTCCATCTGTCATATTACCACCGATTAAGAAATTGTCAAAAAATATTGAGAAAATCATTAAATTGGTCGAAAATGAATATAACTCTTTTAATATAAATGGTTAATGGATCCCTGCTGAGGTCAAGTAAGGTTTTTCCTCAACTTGCTGCTCGTAACGGGTACTTTTATCCTTTCAAATTTGCAGAAAATAAGGCATCATTACGATATTCAATCCATACAAAACTTGGAATAAACATAAAAAGATAATTTTAGGATAGATTAATATGCCAATCATTGATATGCCATTGGAGCAGCTTCAATCGTATCAGGGGCTCAACCCGTGCCCTGCGGATTTTGATGCCTACTGGGATAAAGCCATCGCCGAAATGAAAGCGATCGATCCGCAAATTGAATTGATTCCGGCTGCCGACTTCAGCATCCCTTGTGCCGATTGCTTCGACCTGTACTTTACCGGCGTCAAAGGCGCTCGCGTCTATGCCAAATACTTACGGCCTAAAAAAACGGTCAACCCCCATCCGGCCGTCATTGAGTTCCACGGCTACACCGGCAACTCCGGCGACTGGTCAAGCAAACTGCATTATCTGGCCATGGGATTCAGCGTCGCCGCGCTGGATTGCCGCGGTCAGGGCGGAAAATCGCAGGACGCCGGCTCCATCAAAGGCAACACCCACCAGGGGCATATCATTCGCGGCCTGAGCGAATCCGATCCGCACAAGCTGCTCTTTCGTGATATCTTTCTGGACACCGCCCAACTGGCCGGGATTGTGATGAATATGCCCGAAGTGGACGCTGCCCGCGTCGGAGCGGCCGGCGGTTCGCAGGGCGGTGCATTGACGCTGGCCTGTGCCGCTCTGGAGCCGCGCATCAAGCGTCTTGCGCCGGCCTTTCCTTTCCTGTGCGACTATCTCCGCGTCTGGGAGATGGACCTGTGCGAGCAGGCCTACGCCGAAATCAAAACCTATTTTCGTTTTTTTGACCCGCAGCATCAGCGCCGCAATGAAATTTTCACCCAATTGGGGTATATCGACATCCAGCACTTGGCACGACGCATCCGGGGCGAGGTGCTCTTTGCGACCGGCCTGATGGATAAAATCTGCCCGCCGTCAACACAATTTGCCGTGTACAACAAAATTACCGCCCCCAAGAAGATGGCTTTATATCCCGACTTCGGGCATGAAGGACTGCCCGGATTTAACGACCAAACGCTGATGTTCATGGCCGGCCTGTAAACAGAAGGGATAAACCGAAAATATCAGATATTTTATTCGTATCTTAATATCTCTACCGGTTTGACCCGTGCTGCGCAGATGGCTGGGATCAGTGCGCCGATCGCCGCGGCCAGAATCCCCGCCGCACAAATCCAGCCGACCGCCGACCAGTTGACCGTGTTGGGAATCTGCGTGAACATATAGGTGCTGGCCTTCCAGACCTTCAGGCCGAATGCGGCGCTGATGGCTTTCTCGATGGGGTTGATGTAGTGCGTGAACACACAGCCCAGCCCCACGCCCAGCGCCGC
>JBFZBE010000318.1:0-4802 GCA_041308685.1 Phycisphaerae bacterium | reverse complement strand
GTACTGGGTATAAACCTTGGCCGCGTACTTGCCGTTGTAATCGTCGGCGCGGGCGGCGTAAGCGGCGTCGTCTTCCAGGTCGTTCTTGAGCCGTGAAACGATCTCCAGCATCCGCGCCGGCGTAAACTGGGACGCATCCACCTGACAGGCGGCGATGGCCTCCTTCATGCTGCGCTTCTGGTCGTCCACATCGTAGATGCTGAAGTTGGAGCCAATGCCCGCCTGTTCGGCGTACTGCCGCAGGATGCGCACACACAGCGCGTGAAACGTACTGACATAGACACCCCCGGACGGGGCGTTCTGCTGGACGCGCAGCCGCATTTCCTCGGCGGCTTTGTTGGTAAACGTGATCGCGCAGATATGATATGGCCGCACGCCCCCCTCGATCAGCGCCGCAATGCGGCAGGTGATCACGCGGGTCTTGCCGCTGCCGGGACCGGCCAGCACCAATAAGGGACCGTCTTTATGCAAAACCGCCTTCTTCTGTGAAGGGGTCAAGTGTTCAATCGATACAACCGATGTCAAATAAAACTCCCGATTTCATGCGCCGCAGAAAAAAGCAGAGATTGGTTTAAACCATGAAGTCCATGAAATAAATGAAGAAAGCAAAAAGCACAAAATCATAAACAAGATTAGAAAAGAATAATTTAAAAAATCCTGTTTATCCTGTAAATCCTGTCTAAAAAATCTTCATGCTCTTGGCAATCTTCATGGTTAAACTTTTATCTGTGTTAATCTGTGGTTTCTGTTTCTATTGCGATTTCTGCTGCTGTTCTTTCTGCTGCTTTTCCATTTCTTCAAATAACTGCTTTTCCTGCTGCTGGAGTTTTTCGAACATATCCGGCCGCTCGATCTGAATGCGCGACAGCAGGTTCATCCGCATCGTCTCCGGATACATCGAGTCCTCTAAAAAGCCCATCAGCGCCGCATACCGCAGCCGGTCCATCGACGGCAACCCGACGCGATCGGACTCCTCATTGCCCATTTCGCGCTGATAGATTTCATAGACCTCCTTGGCCAGATTCTCGCGTCCGGCGGCCTCGTCGTCCTCGCGCAGGGCATAGCGGAAATAGCTTTCTCGAAGCACCGACGCGATAAACTCAACCGCATCAGTCAGGCCTATGCTGTGCAACTCCTCTTTGAGCGCGTTGCGAATGAAGGTCATCATCGGAACTTGATATTCTTTACGCACAAATCCCTGTTCGTCCACTTCATGTTCGGTCTGCAGACGGCGGTAAATCTGTGCGGCCTTGGCGGTATGGCCGGCCTGGTAGAACATCACCAGTGCGTTTTCCAAATAGTTCTTGTGTCCGCCGCGGACGGCTTTGGGATTGCCGCCTTCAAATTCCTCATATTTTTCAATGATTCTGATCCAGAATTTGTCGCAGACCTCAAACATTCGCAAATCCGGCAGCAAAAACACCGCGGTCCCTTTTTCCGGCTCTTCATAGAGAACGACCCGCCCATTGCGGTAAAGCATCTGCAAGCTGTGGAACACGATGCGGTCGGTGTTCTTTTCATCAATGCGGTACTGCTCCGGCCGGCCGGCCTTTTTCAGACCCAGCGCCGCCCAGTAGATCGCATGGGCCGCCGGATGCTCCCAGTTCAGCGGATAGGTCTTGGATGCATCTATCGGATCGACCGCTCCATATTGGCGGTTCAGCTCGATCATAAACGCGATGTCGAATTTCCATTCGCTGACAAGTTTGGAAGCCCGCGCGAAAATATCCAGCGCATCCAGCGCCGGCGTATCGCGCCAGGCGTCGATCACCTCAAAGGCCTTTTTGTCGAACCGCTGCGGGTTTTGACGCAGCGCAAGATAGTTGTCCGCCAGTTTGCCTTGATCGGCCAGCGCCGCATCCGCCGCCGCCAGATCGGCGATCAGTTGGGCAACCTGCGGATCGGCCAACACCGCATCCACCGTTTTGGGCGCAGCCGCCAGCCGGTCGAATAACGCATGATCCGGCCGTTCGCCCAGCACCGAACGGATCGACTGGGCGATCTCTTTTTTATAATACCGGTTGCAGTCATCGGAGATATCGCCGATTTTGTGCTGAAAGATCCACGCCATCGACCGATACAGCAGGATGCTGTGCGGGTTCAGCGGGATCGCCCGGTCGCGCAGCAGTTCGTAGCCGTTGCGCACCCAGCGCCAGCGTTCTTCCGGCTGCGTATTGGGGATGGCCACCGAGATATTGTAGGCCATGTTCCAGGCGTGAAAATCCCACACCGCCGCAAATCGCGGCTGCAGCGTCGTGATCCACTCGGCCAACTGGCGCGCGTCAAAAAACTTGCCTTCCTGCTTGAGATTGTCGGCGCGCATCCACAGGATATTGACCACCAGCCCGCGGAACGCCCCCATCGCCACCGTCGCAAACGCCAGCGACGGCGGGGCATTTTCCAGCGGCGCAACAGCGACCAGCCCCATCTTCTGGCGTGCGGCGTGAATACCGCCGACCTGCCGCTGTGCGCCGATCAAAAACGCCGCGCCCAGCAGCACACACAGCACAACGATAATGATATCTTTTATCCGCATCGAATCCTAAATTCCTCTACACCACCGCCTTGGCGATCTCACGGCGGCTGAAAACCCACATTCCAAACAACGCAACCGCCAACCCTTTAATTCCCACCGTAATCAGCGCCGAGGTAAGCAGGAAGACCCCTTCGATCAACCGTCCATTGATCACATAGGTCGAGGGATTATAAAGACCGTCAAACTTGGGGATCATCCACAGCAGGGGCCGCAGGGTAAAATTATAGATCATACCGGTTACGTTTTCGATACCGTCAAACGACTCCAGGATAAACGTATTGGTCAACCCGGCGAAAAACACCGCCAGACAGACCAGGATCGCCACCGGAAACGACAGCCACGTCGTCAGAGACACCCCCAGCGCCGTCAGAAACGCCAGCCGCACATAGATCATCGCCAATGCCCGCAGGAAATTGCCGGTAAATGTGCCGCTTTGAAACAGCACCTCGACATCTTCCAAGATCACCGTCGTCGGATTCAGCGACGGATTATTAAAAAACGCCACGCCCAGATAGCCGTCCTCGGCCAGCGCCTGAGCCGGCACTGCAAACTCATGATAGGTGCGCGTTACATCGTCCCGCTCGGATTGAAAAATCGGCGTGACAATCTGTTCTACTCCGGCGTCCAATTGCCGCAGATCGCCGATGCGCCACATCCCGTAAATGCGGTTGTCGGCCAGCACTGCCGTGGCCTCCAGCTTATACCGGATAAAAATCAGCGCATTGGGGTCGTTGGCCGCCGCCAGACGAATCCCGTCAAAATCCCACCGCTTGGCCTGACCGGGCGGACAGGCCTTGGCGACCATCCGTTCCTGCCCCATCAATTCCGACAGAATCCGCACTTGCGACATATCGCGCGGCAGTTGATTGGATTGCTGAAGCTCTTTGAACCGCTGCTCGGCCGATTTGCGGACGGCCTCCTGATCGTACTGGGCCTTCAGGCCGCTGCGGGCGGTAAAAAACTCCACCGCGACGCGCTGACGCTGCGGGTCCGCGGCATCCGCATAGCGATAAACCACCCATGTACAGCCGTAAATAACCCCCCCGAACACGCCCAGCAAAACCACATTCAACAGCAAAATCCCCAGCAGTTTGCCCACAATGACCTGATAACGCGCAACCGGCTTGGTAACAACCAGATACAAGTGCCTGCGTTTGAGATCGTTGCTGAGGGTAAAGGCCGCCACGGCGATCGTCAACAGACACAGCAGCAAATTGACCAGCCCCAGCCCATAGCTGACAAACGTCTGCAGCTTGCCCAGCAGCGTCCCGTCGCCCTGCATCACCACGCTCATCAGCGGCAGCAGCACCGCCAGCAGCACGATCACTGCACCGGCGACTTTCATCCGCAGCGCCTGAGCAAGCGTATTTTTCGTGATCGCCCAGACACTATGCATGGGGGATTTCTCCGGCGCTGTCAGGACGGGTCGGTTCGGTGCCGCCGTCGGTTTTGGCCTTGCGCTCGATCAAGCTTTCAAGAATATCTTTTTTGACCGCCGGGGCGGCCGGCTTGACCGGCTCGGCCGTCGTAACGGATGCCGCTGCATCGGGTCTGGCGGCGGTCAGCTTGCCCAGAAGCCCCTGATCGGCCTGCGCCGCGGCGGCTTGGGTCGGTTTGGTCACCGGTTGCGGCACAGCAGCGGCGGTTTGCGTCTCGGCGCCGACCAACTGCTCCAGCAGCGACGGCTCGCGCACCACAGGCCGCTCGGCCAGAAAACCGGTAATGCCCGTGCCGGCCGTTGCGCCGCTGGTGGCCTGCTGCGATTGGGCGCGATTGACGATCTGGATAAAATACGATTCCAGCCGCTCCATCGGACGACGGACATCGCAGGCCTGGCCTTCTTTTTCAAGAATCGCCCGAATCTGCGACAGCGCCGATGCGCCCAGCCGCCCGGTGGTGATCTCCGTCTGGTCCTGGTGCTGCAGCAAGTCACGCACGGACCCTTCGACCTGCATCTTGCCGCCGTACAGAATACTGACACGGTCGCAGATGTCCTCCACATCCGCCAGTAAGTGACTGCACAGCAGAATCGTCTTGCCACGCCGTGCCAACTCCACGAACAAATCCTTCATCTGGCGTGTGCCCATCGGGTCCATCCCCGATGTCGGCTCATCCAGAATCAGCAGATCAGGGTCATTAATCAGCGCCTGCGCCAGCCCGACGCGCCGCTGCATCCCCTTGGAAAATGTCCCGACGGCGCGATTGCCCATCCCCGCCAGCCCCACCATTTCCAGCAGCGTCTCAATGCGGGTTTTACGCACCTGAC
>JBFZBE010000317.1:0-5888 GCA_041308685.1 Phycisphaerae bacterium | reverse complement strand
GAGACTATTTATTACTACAAAAAGACGCAAAAAACACGAAAGAGCACACGATGCCGCCCGCTGCGCGGGCTAAAAGAGGGGGGCTGCGAGTAATCCCCGCCCTCGCGGGCGGGGCTACATCATAGCGCCCCTTGTAGGGGCTTTTCAAAAGAGAAAGAAAACAGGTAAGTCCTGCAAGGAAAAAATCTCACACACGACACTCTATCCTCCGTCTTCTGACTTCTGACTTCTTCAAAAAACACTTGTAAATTCGGTAAATCGTGTCAAAATAGGGGTTTTGATATAAGGATATAATGATGCCTGAAATGGATAACAGCAACGGAAATAACGTGCCGGAACGGCTGGATTTTGTGAGGCAGATCGTCGCCGACGACTGCAAAAGCGGCAAATGGGGCGGCCGTGTGGCCACGCGCTTCCCGCCGGAGCCGAACGGCTACCTGCATATCGGCCACGCCAAGAGCATCTGTCTGAACTTCGGCATCGCCACCGAGTTCGGCGGGACCTGCAACCTGCGGTTTGATGACACCAACCCCTGCAAGGAAGAGCAGGAATATGTCGATTCGATCATCGAAGATGTTCGCTGGTTAGGCGGTAATTTCGGCAAAGAGCCGCTGTTTGGCTCGGACTATTTCCAGCAGATGTACGACTGGGCGGTGCAGTTGATCAAAAAAGGCAAGGCGTACGTCTGCGACCTGACGGCCGAAGAGACGCGGCAGTATCGCGGCACGCTCACCGAGCCGGGCAAGGACAGCCCCTTCCGCAATCGCAGCATCGCGGAAAATCTGGACTTGTTTGCGCGGATGAAGGCGGGTGAGTTTCCCGACGGCTCGCGGACGCTCAAGGCCAGGATCGACATGGCGCATCCGAACATCAATATGCGCGACCCGGTGATGTACCGCATCCTGCATGCGTCGCACCATCGCACCGGCGATGCGTGGAATATCTATCCGATGTACGACTGGGCACACGGGCTGGAGGATTCGGTCGAACATATCACGCATTCGATCTGCACGCTGGAGTTTGAAAATCACCGCCCGCTGTACGATTGGTTTCTTGACGAGCTGGGCATTTACCATCCGCAGCAGATCGAGTTTGCCCGATTGAACCTGACCTATACCGTGATGAGCAAACGCAAATTGCTGCGGCTGGTGCAGGAAAAATTTGTCCGCGGCTGGGACGACCCGCGAATGCCGACCATCTGCGGCCTGCGGCGGCGCGGATTTTCCGCCGAGGCCATCCGCAGCTTCTGCAAGGTTATCGGCGTCAACAAGTTCAACAGCACGGTCGATTACGCCCTGCTGGAGCATTGCCTGCGCGAAGACCTGAATCGCACATCGCCGCGCGTAATGGCAGTCTTGCGGCCGCTGAAGATCGTCTTGACCAACTACCCGGATGGGCAGATTGAATATATGGATGCGATCAACAACCCCGAAGACCCGTCCGCCGGTATGCGCAAGGTGCCGTTCTCAAAGGTGCTGTACATCGAACAGGACGATTTTATGGAAGAGCCGCCCAAGAAGTTCTTTCGTCTTTCGCCCGGCCGCGAGGTGCGGCTGCGCTATGCGTACTTTATCAAATGCGATGAGGTCATCAAAGACGCGGCGGGCAATGTCGTCGAGCTGCGCTGCACCTACGACCCGGCCACGCGCGGCGGCGACGCCCCGGACGGACGCAAGGTCAAGGCCACGCTGCATTGGGTTGCCGACGCACAGGCGCTGGACGCCGAGGTGCGGCTGTATGACCACTTATTCGGCAAAGAAAACCCTGACGACGTGGAAGAAGGCCGGGATTTTACCGCCGGGCTAAGCCCCGATTCGCTGGAGGTGCTGACCGGCTGCAAGGTCGAGCCGGCGCTGAAAGACACCGCCCCGCTGACACGGTATCAGTTCGAGCGGATGGGGTATTTCTGTACCGACCCGGACAGCGCGGCCGGCAAACTGGTCTTTAACCGCACGGTTTCATTGAAAGACACTTGGGCCAAGATCCAGCAAAAGCAGGATTAGAAGCTGCCTTCGGCAATTTGAGTTGTCAAGCCCGTCTTTGTACGGGCTTTTTTTATGTCTCCAATACGGCGAGGCCTGCCTTTAAGCTCATTTTTAAAAAGGAGTTAGGGTTATTTTTTTGAACTGTACCGTTGTCTCAGGGATGATATGGAAATAAAAGTCGCGTTTTAGGTACACATTTCTGTGAGGGTTTTTTGCCCGCAGCGCATATTATATCACAGAAGGCCGGCCTTAAAAGGAACTTGGATATGCAAAAGCTTGATACAACACAGACTATAGGTTCGTGTGGACCGCTTGAAAAACCGGAATTTTGGCGTTTGTTTTTAAGCGAACAGATTCCCCGTTTGTATCAGATGTTTCAACATCGTGGCATTCATACAGCACTTGCGGAAGAGCTGGTGCAGACGACTGTTCTGGATGCCGTACGGGGAAAAGACACCTATAATCCGACACGCGGAACACCGGAACAATGGCTTTTTGGCATAGCCCATAATGCACTGGCGGTGGAAATGCGAAAGCGGCAGAATCGCCCTCAATGCAATGGCGACCTGCTGGACTATCTTCAGAAGATGGATACTCAGTCGATGCCGGATGAGATACTGGAAAAGCAGGAATGCATTGCACGGGTTCGCCAGGCCATGACATTGCTGGAAACGTCTCAGCAGCAGGTTCTGATTGCCCGGTATCATGAAGACTTGTCCATTCGCCAAATTGGTCAAAAGATGAATCTGACCGAAAAAGCCGTTGAGAGCTTGTTGTATCGAGCAAGGCAGTGCCTTCGCACCAAGTTACAGGAAACAAAACCTCTTGCAAGTGAGTGTTGAATATGAGTAATCGAAAAAAACAATTTGAAGAAAACATAGTACGGATTGTGAAAATTACAAAAACCTCACAACAGCCCTCCGATCGCTTCACCGAGCAATTGATTGACAAGGCCATCGCCGAGTTGCCGGGGCAAAATGCGGCCGGGCGGCAGAAAAGGAGTCTTACAATGAAAACATTACGCTTCTTTACAAAAATAGCTGCGGTATTTCTTGTTGTTGGCTTGATTGGATTTTTGGCAATGCCCACTTTGAAGAAATGCAAAAAAGCAGGGACGTCTATTTACCCCACCTCTCAACAGTTCGCTAAATTAGAACGACCATCGTCCCCTCTGGAAAAAGAGAATGGCCGTTGTAACAACCCCGCGTTAGGCCTGAATCTATGTTATTCGAAAGTCGACTGTTTTGACGTCAATTTGCCTATGGCTCACGGCGGGACAACACCTCCCAATGGGCAGGCCTATGACGCTATGTTTTTCAAAAATTACGGCGTTAATCCCTTTGTGGATACGGAAGACGACCGGTTTTCAACCTTTGCCACCGATGTCGATACCGGCAGTTTTACACTGTGTCGGCAGTATCTTCTGGACGGCCATCTGCCGCCCAATGAAGCGGTACGAGTCGAGGAATTTGTAAACTATTTTGACTATCGTTATCCTGCGCCCAAGGATTCTGTCTTTGCCGTCTATGCCGATGCGATGCCATGGCAGTTTGATACAGCACGGCAAAACACGTATCTGATGCGTATCGGGCTTAAAGGCATGGAAGTCTCCGAAAAAGACCGAAAACCCGCCGTTTTGACTTTTGTAATTGACGTGTCCGGTTCGATGAATCGTCAGGATCGCCTCGGACTGGTTAAGCAATCCCTGACGTTGCTGGTCAATCGCCTTCGTCAAGAAGACAAAATCGGGATTGCCGTTTACGGCTCACAGGGCCGCATTGTGATGGATCATCGTGGGTTACGGAATAAGTCGGAAATCCTCGAGGCAATAGAATCGCTTCGTTCAGAAGGTTCCACCAATGCCGAAGAAGGTATCCGTATGGGCTATGCGATGGCGGAAAGGGCCTTTGTGCCGGGGTATATCAACCGGGTTATCCTCTGTTCCGATGGTGTGGCCAACGTCGGGCAAACCGGACCGGATGAGATTTTCAAAACCATCAAAGAAAAGGCGGACAAAGGTATTGCCCTGTCGGCATTGGGATTCGGCATGGGCAATTATAATGATGTTTTGATGGAGCAACTTGGCGATAAAGGAAACGGTTACTATGCCTACATTGATACGATAGAAGAAGCTCAGAAACTCTTCGGTGATAATTTGACAGGCGCTTTGCAGGTTATCGCCCGCGATGTCAAAATTCAGGTTGAATTTGACCCGCAGGTTGTGCGGAGCTACCGGCTGATCGGGTATGAAAACAGGGACGTTGCCGACAAAGACTTTCGTAATGACAAAGTGGACGGCGGAGAAATTGGTGCAGGACATGCTACGACAGCCCTGTATGAGTTAAAACTGTGGCCGAAGACATCCGGGGCGGCGGCGACTGTGTACGTTCGGTATAAAGACCCTGATTCATTTGAAGCGACGGAATTCAAGTGTCGTTTTCAGACCGACCAGATTTGCAGTGATCCGGGACAAGCTGACACCTCTTTCCTGTTGGCTGCACGAGTAGTGGAATTTTCAGAAATCTTGCGTGATAGCTATTGGGCTCGGCAGGCCGACCTTGAAGATACATACAAAAAAATGAAACAGCTTGCCGCCGCTGTTCCCGAAGACAGTCAAATTGCGGAACTGAAGGAGTTGATATCCAACGCGATACCGCTCTTGAAGGATCGGAGCGACCACAATGCAGAAGAAGAGAAGCCGCTTTCGGATTCACCGCTAACGCCGCTGCCGATAGAAATGGAATAAACCTTTTTGCTGTGCCACAAAAAAGCTCGTTTTCGGACGGGCTTTTTTTCTTGGGGTTGCCGAAACGCACCGGACAAGCTGGTCTTCAACCGCACCGTGTCACTCAAAGACACTTGGGCCAAGATGCAGAAAAAGCAGGAATGACATAAAGAGGTAAAAAGGGTACAAAAAAAGGCCTCGCCGGATGGGCGAGGCCTTTTGGGTTACTCAATGCGTCGATCGGTTAGAGCGGCACGACATTGTTGGCACACGGGCCTTTTTTGCCCTGGCCGACTTCAAATTGAACCTTCTGGTTCTCTTCGAGAGTTGCGTAACCGTTCATCTTGATCTCGGTGTGGTGGACGAACAAATCCGCGCCGCCGCCATCGGGACAAATGAAACCAAAACCTTTGCTTGCGTTGAACCACTTGACTGTACCTGTACTCACTGCATACTCCATTGCCCCTAAGGGGCTAAAAACTGTATCTCTCGACTATTAATTTAAAGGAAGCATACTTTTGAGAGATGGAAAAATATACCTCACAAGTCGGTTATAGTACCCGATCCCCCCGCCGCTGTCCAGAAAAAAATAAAAAATAATTATGGCTGACATACGGCATTCGGGCTTGACTTTCCGGCCGGACGGTCGTGGTCATACCGCGGTTCATCGCCGCTGCGGCCGAGTTTTTGAAACCACGGTTTGATTTATTGGGTGGTTAAACGCTCGGAAACAGACGACTTTAGCGATGCCTGCGTCTTGTTTTCAATGCTAATCGAAAAAAATCAAACAAAAAAGATATAATATTGCCCTGAATGCAACAATTTTCGAAAATTTTCGATTTTTTAGTTGCATTATCGGACTTTTTATTGTATTGTTCTAAAACTTCTTCTTTCGCTTCATTGACTGACCGGGGTGGAAACAGTTCTGGCTTGTGTGGTTTAACGGATTTTCGGCAAGTTTGAGTTGTTATAACGGGGTTCAGTATTTTTGTGAGTAATATTTTAAGGTTGTCCAGCAGACTGCGGACGCTGCATCGGGGGTTTTCTGCGTTGGTTTGGCTAACGGTGATGGTGCGTCCAATCGTTGTTCTCGGCGGTGTGTTCGAGCCGCAAGGCGGGTATATCTGGGGGATCGATAATCAGCAGCTATCGATCCAGAGAGGCCAGATCATTACCGA
>JBFZBE010000316.1:0-8169 GCA_041308685.1 Phycisphaerae bacterium | reverse complement strand
GGATATGGGCAACACCGTCATCGTCATCGAACACAACCTCGACGTGATTAAGATGGCCGACTATATTATTGACCTGGGCCCCGAGGGCGGCCGGGGCGGCGGACAGGTTATCGCCGCCGGCGTTCCCGAAAAGATCATCGACAACCCCGACAGCTACACCGCCCAATACCTCAAGCAAAAACTGGCCGAGGAAAAAAAGTACCCTGCGCAAAAAAGTAAAACATGAGGAATTTTTTGACCGACAGTGCATCGCCGCAAGAATACTTTTGCACCTGCCTCAAGAGGTAGTATAATGAGGCCAAAATGTCTGTAATGGATGGTATCATTTGTGACAAGAAAGGATATAGAATGAACACATCACGACGCACGTTTTTGAAGGCCGCCGCCGCACCGCTGATTCTGCCTGCGTCCCTGTGGGCGGCACAAACCTCGCCCAATGCACGGATTCGTGTCGGGTTTATCGGGATGGGCAAGCAGAATATGTTTTTGCTGGAGCATTTTCTGTACCGCACACAGGTTGCGGCGGTTTGCGATGTCGATACAACCCGGCGATTGGCCGCTCAGCAGCGCGTTAACGATTTTTATACCCTAAACCCCGAAAAAGGCAAGCCCGGCTGTGCCGCCTTCAATGATTTTGAGGAGGTGCTAACGCGGGAGGATATCGATGCGGTCTGCATCGCCACGCCCGACCACTGGCATACGATCATCCTGCTGGCGGCGCTGCGGGCGGGAAAAGATGTGTATTGTGAAAAGCCGCTGACGCATGATGTCGCCGAGTCGGTGGATGTTCTCAAGACGCTGCAGTCCAGCAAATGCGTGGTGCAGACCGGCTCGATGCAGCGGTCCAGCCGGGAATTTCGTGTGGCCTGCGAGCTGGTGCGCAACGGGGTAATCGGCAAGGTGCAGCGGGTTACATGCAGTTTCGGCGATCCGGGGATTCCCTGCGATCTGCCCGAAGAGCCGATGGAGCCGGGGCTGGACTGGAACCGTTGGCTGGGGCCGGCGCCGGTGCGGCCGTACAATACCATTTTAAGCCCGCGCGGCATTCCGACCGAATGGGTAATGTGGCGCAATTACCGCGAGTTTGGCGGCGGGGCGGTGGCCGACATTGGCGCACACCATCTGGATATCGCCCAATGGGGGCTGGGGATGGATGACAGCGGCCCGGTAGAGGTGCTGCTGCCGGAGGATAAGAGCGCCAAACACGGCGCCGTGCTGATGTACGCCGGCAATATCCCGGTATCCCATATCGATGATGATATGGCGGTGAAGTTTTACGGCACAGAAGGGCAGGTGAATGTCGATCGCGAAAAGTTCTGGCTGATGCTGGGCGATAAGACGATTGCCAAATTCACCCAACGTGAAGACGGCGGCACGCTGGATTCTGCGCTGGCCAGGGTCGAAAAGGAGTTTTTGAAAGACGCCAAAACGCGGCTTTACAAGGTGCGTGAAAACCACGTCAGCGATTTTCTGGAGAGTGTGGTTTCGCGGCAAAAGCCGATCACCTGCGGCCAGATCGGCGCCCGCTCGGCCATCTGCTGTCATCTGCTGAATATGGCGTATCATTATGGCCGGGCGTTTCGGTGGAACCCCGCCGACTGCACTTTTGCCGACGGCACCGGCGATCCGGCCTGGCTGACCGGCAGCCGCAGGGATTATCGGGCATAAGGAACGCAAGCACGCTTTGGCAAATGGTGCAGCAAAGAGGATTTTGGCTGTTAATACCGGAGGTGGGACTTGAACCCACACCTTGTTGCCAAGACGGGATTTTGAATCCCGCGCGTCTGCCATTCCGCCACTCCGGCTAAAGAGCCGATACCATAGCCGCAAACGTCCGATTCGTCAAGGACATTTTTCGGCAGGGCTTGCGTTCAGTCAATATCCGCCAATAAACAGCTTGTTTATGTCGGGTATAGAGGTATGATTTAGTTGTTGTGTAACGTATTCAGTGGTCTATATAAAGGGAGTTTTGCGTGGATATCAGCACCGATAAACAGGCGTTTGAGGCGATCAAAAAACTGGCTGTCAAGGCTAAGCTGGAGTTGGCCGGGGCGGTCGTGCGGCGGTCGTCGTCGCGGTTTTGTCTAGGGGTCGAGCACGGCGACTACAACGGTACCGAGCTGTTCGGCGTCGGGACCGACCGATTTATCTGGATGGCGTATAAACCCAATGGCACAAAGACGATGCGGCTGTACAGCGGCAACTTTGAAAACGATGGCCTGGTGCAGTTTGAGTTGGATAAAGTGCCCGCCCCCAAGACCACGCCGGATAGCTGGGCGCGATTTCCCTACGGCGTGGCGTATGTGCTGGCCAAAGCGGGCTATCGGCTCTCACAGGGCATTGATGCGGTCTTGATCGGCAATATCCCCGGCGGCGGGATGAGCCGCAGCGCGTCGCTGTCGCTGAATCTGATTTTGTCCGTCCTTGCGGCCAACGGCATTACCGAACCGGATCAGATGAAGATCGTCGATCTGGCACAGCAGGTCGAAAATGACTATGTCGGCTCGCCGTGCGGCAAGCTCGACCAGATCATGATTCTGTTCGCCAAGGCCGGGATGGGCACGCACTACAAGCCCGCCGACCGGTCGATTGCATACATTCCGCTGGGGGCAGGGGCCAAGGATTTCCGCATTGTGGTGATGGATACCGG
The DNA here is from genome assembly GCA_041308685.1 of Phycisphaerae bacterium. Lineage (GTDB taxonomy): Bacteria > Planctomycetota > Phycisphaerae > Sedimentisphaerales > Anaerohalosphaeraceae > T3Sed10-213. The sequence goes on along the minus strand of JBFZBE010000316.1, from coordinate 5,519 downwards.
CACGGTGCGGCCGGGGCTGGAAAAATCGACCTACAAAGTCCGCCGCAGCGAATGCGACGAGCTGGCCGCGGCGGCCAAGGCGGCCGGGTTTGGCATTTCCTGTCTGGCCGATATCCGCGACGCAGGGTTGTATGACAAGATTGCCGCACACTTTTCGGCCACGCACCCCAACTGGGTCAGCCGGATGCACTATATCTACAACGCCCAAAAGCGGTTTTATCAGATGATGGAGGCCTGGAAGGCGGGCGATATTGAGACCGTCGGGCGGATTTTCCGACAAGATGGGTTGGGATTGCGGGATGAATACGCCATTTCCGGGCCGGAGCTGGAGACGATGTGCGACATCGCCCGCACTGTGCCGGGCGTGCTGGGTGAGCGGATGCTCGGCGGCGGGGACAAAGGCGCCGCCGGGGCGCTGGCGCTGGCCGAGGCCGCCGATGCGCTCAAGGCCGCCGTCCAGGCGGGCTACCCGCGCAGCCGACCGGCGTTTGCCGACAAGTTCGCCGTGCATACCTGCAAGGTCGTGGACGGCATCAAGGTCTTCGACGGAGAGTTTATTTCTTAAAAGATCAAAATATCAGGGCATACATGGTCTTGAATTAAAGTTGTGCTTGACCGGCGTGGGGGCGGCGTGGATAATAGGGGCTTTAATTTTTTTGGAGACCTGTTTTGACCAAAACAAACGACGCCGAACAACTGCTCAGCGGCAATGCGCGGGTGGACGGGTTTTATCATACCGTAGAATGGCTGATCACGGCCTTTGCCGGTACGCTGGTGTTCATCTTTTTCGTGATGCAGGTCTATCGCATCCCGACCGGCAGCATGGCCGAGACGCTCCGCGGGGCGCACTTTCGCCTGCGCTGCCAGCAGTGCGGCTATCGGTACGACTACGACTTCGCCCAGCAGGCCTACAAGCACCACTTCGGCATCCCCGAAAACGTTACGCCCAATCGCGATATGCCGATCCTGCCGGCGCCGCCGCGCTGTCCGAGCTGCGGTTTTCACGAGCCGCAACTGACCCAGCGCGCCGGCAAGGTGTACATCGACCGCGGCGGCGATGTGCGGCCGGGGCTGCTGCGGACGGTCTTTAAGGGCGATCAGATTTTTGTGCTCAAAAGCATCTATCAGTTCTTTGAACCCAAACGCTGGGATGTGATCGTGTTCAAAAACCCCGTCGAGCCGAAGATCAACTACATCAAGCGGCTGATCGCCAAGCCCGGCGAGACGCTGCAGATTATTGACGGCGATATTTACATCGACGGCCATATCGCCCGCAAGCCCGCACAGGTGCAGGAGGAGCTGTGGATGGTCGTGTATGACAACGACTATCAGCCGACCGCACCCGGCGAGCGCGGCTTTAACGGCGGCGCATGGCGGCAGCCGTTTGAAAATCGCCCCGACAGCCGCTGGCAGACAGCCGCTGACGGGCCGTCGGTTTTCGCGTTGGACAGCGGCGATGACATTGTGCATCGTCTGCGGTACAACACGGCCGTCGGCAATGATTTTCGTGCGACTTACGGCTACAACGACCCGCGTTGGCACAGCCAGATGCCGATATGCAGCGACCTGATGGTGCGCTGTCGGATGACGCTGGGCGCTGCCGGCTCGGCCTTCGGCGTGCGGCTGACCAAGTACGGCGTCGCCTATGAGGGCTGGGCGCATGCCGACGGACGGCTGGAGATCGTGCGGGTCAATGAAAATGACGGCACCGCCGAATTAGTGGCCCAGGGACGTACCGCTGCGACGGCGCGGCAGCAGCATTTTCGCTTTTTCAACGCCGACCACGTTCTGCGGCTGGAGGTTGGCGATGCACAGATCGCGTTTGATTTGGGAACACTGCCGGACGCCGCCGGCGACCAGCGGCAGATACCGCCGACGGTCGAGCTGGCCGGCAGCGGGGCGGTGCGGCTGCGGCAGATCGGCCTGTTTCGCGATATTCATTACCTCGACGGCGTGCGGGCGACGGCCAAAGAGCCGCTGACGCTGGGCGAGGACGCCTTTTTTGCCTGCGGCGACAACAGCCCGTTCAGCTACGACTCGCGCCTGTGGAAGGATGAGGGCATCGGCAATCGCGGTGGAAAGTATCCGACGGGCATCGTGCCGCGCGAGTATTTGGTCGGCAAGGCGGTGTTTGTGCATTGGCCGGGCGGCTGGCGCATCGGCAGCGAGCCGCTGCGGTGGATCCCCGCGCCGGATGGGATGAAATTCATCTACGGCGGGAAATAAAGGCAAAAGTAAAAAGGCAAAGGGTAAAATGACAAGTGAAAAGGAAAAATTTGTCACGGCCTTAAAGAAGCGGCTTTACAGTTTTGTATTGAAACTCATAGAGTTTCTTGACACATTGCCAAGTGATATCGTTTCAAGACGGATTGGTGACCAGTTGTTTAGGAGTGGAAGCAGTATTTTGTCTAATTATGTTGAAGGGCAGTCTGCTGCCAGTAAGCGAGAGTTCACAAATTTTTTGACGATTTCACTTAAATCCGCAAATGAAAGTAAAATGTGGATGGCGCTATTACGGGATAGTAAACGTGTACTGTCCGAAAAAACAGCATGGTTTTTAACAGAGCTGGATGAGTTGTCAAAAATATTAGCTGCAAGTATTCTGACATGCAAAGGCAAACGTTAATTTTACATTTTTCCTTGTAGTTTTTCCATTTGCCCTTTTCCTTTTACCTTTGGTTACGATGACACAAAAAGATGAAAATACTGCTCAACGCCCGCAGCCGCACGACAGCAGCTTTGAGCGGCGGCATCACTCTTCGGTCGAAGGGGTCGTTACGCTGCTGGACTGGCTTTTGGTGGCGTTTATATTGGCGCTTGTCTTTCAGACGTTTGCGGTGCAGGCGTTTCAGATTCCCACCGGCAGCATGGCCGAAACGCTCCGCGGCGACCACTACCGGATGCGCTGTGTGCAGTGCGGCTATCGGTTCGACACCGGCTGGGATTCGCTGTCGCTGGATCCGCCGCTGTGCACCAATTGCGGCCGGCTTCAGCCCGCCGAATCGCTGGGGCGGATGGTCAACGGCGATCGCATCTTTGTCCTCAAATGCATCTATCAGTTCTTTGCACCGCAGCGCTGGGATGTGGTCGTGTTCAAAAATCCCGTCGGCCCAAAGGACAATTACATCAAACGGATGATCGGCCTGCCGGGCGAGACGGTGGCGATCGACGACGGCGATGTGTATATCAACGGCCGCATCGTGCGCAAGCCCGTCAACGTGCAGGAGGAGCTGTGGACGCCGGTGTATGTGCAGGCCTATCCGCCCGCGCCAAATGCGGACTGGAAAAGCCCGTTTGTCAACACGTCCGGCTCGCTGTGGGTGTTTGACCCGCAGCGTCCCAGCCGGTTTACGCTGGACGGCCCCGAAGGCGACAAACAAACGTACACGTTTGCCTACGACAGCGGCCAGAAGGATGACTTTCGAGCCACGTATGCCTACAACGACAGCGCGACGTTTTCGGCGATGCCGCAGTGCAGCGATGTGATGATTCGCTTCCAGGTCAAAGGCCGTGACGACAAAAGCGTCATCGGGGCGACGCTGGAAAAATTCGGCGTTCTGTTTGCCGCCAAAGTCGAACTGCACGGTGCGATGGGATTCTACAAATATAAGGATGACCGCTGGGTGGAGCTGCGCCGCACGCTGACCGACGGGATCGCGCCGGAGGCGTTTGAAGCGTTCGAGTTTGCCAATGCGGATCGCCAGTTGGTGTTGCGCTGGGGACAAAAACGGCTGGTGTACGATCTGGTGGATGATCCCGATCTGGCCGCCGTCAGCGAACAGACGACCCCGCCGATGGTGCAGGTCTTCGGCTGCGGCGGGCTGGATGTACGCAATGTCGGGGTTTATCGGGATATTTTTTATATCGACTACGGCAATCTGCGGGCGACGGCCAAAGAGCCGTTTACACTGGCGCCGGACGAGTTTTTCGTCTGCGGCGACAACAGCCCCAACAGCTTGGACAGTCGGCTGTGGGCGCTGGAGGGACTGGGCAACTGCGGCCTGCGGTATCGGCAGGGCATTGTCCCGCGCGAATATCTGATGGGCAAGGCCGTGATGGTGTATTGGTCGCAGGCGTTCCGGCCGCGGCCCAATATGGCGCCGATCATCCCCAACGTCAACAATTTCAAAGTCCTTTTCGGCGGCTCCGAACGGATGTATTAGTGCCATTTCCAGTAAAGGAATTTTGCGTTTATCGCAAGGCAAAAGGAAAAAGGCAAAGGGCAAAATTACAAGGTAAAAGGAAAAATCAAAAGCCACTCAGCATATCCGGCGTCAGACGGCCTTCTTTCGCACAAGATAAAAAGCAGTCGGCAGATGCCCGCCTCTGGACAATAACCCATTCTTTTTACCTTTTTCCTTGTACTTTTGCCTTTTTACTTTTCACTTTTTACTTCACCGCAAAAACGAAACGGTGTTACTGTAAACGGCAGTAGCCGTATCTTATCGGACGTTCAAGATGCCAATACAACGAGGCCGTCACCCGCACACAGCGGATCACGGCCTCGTCGAGCATCCTTGCAAGGAAAAGACAGGAGAGGAGATTGGCTCGTATGAAAGCGTTATAAAAACTGTTTTTTCCTTACACCTAAAATATGGCAAATCTTTTGTGTTAAGGCAAATTGAAAAATTGGTAAATTTCCGGCTTTTAGAGAAAAACCGTTTGGAGTGCACGCTTCAGCGTGTAATGGGATCGATTGCGCGATAGCTGTCGGCAACGCGCTCGATGCGGCCGGCGGCAATAAGCCCATCCAGGATACCCTGCACCTGGCCGGCCGCAAGCGACAAGGCCGTGCTGATCTGATCCAGTCGGCAGGGATGGCGGCGGATCATCGCAAGAATCGCCTCGGGCAGCTTGTCGGCGGGGATGGCCGGGGTGTTTTGCGGCGGCTGCGGGGCACGGCCAAACTCGGCAATGACCTCGGCATTGGGGGCAAGCTGTTTGGCGATGCACTCCAGCAGATGCAGCGGCACGAGCTTGGCCTGTGCGTGTGCGGTCGGACGCACGGCGGTATTGAGCTGAATCTTGTCGGGGCGAATGCGTTCGATCTGGCGGGCGATCGCGCGGATGCTTTGCTCGTCGGTGTTGACCTCCAGACAGAAAAAGACCTCCAGCCAAATCTGACCTTGATATTCGCGTCGGAATTGACACAGTCCTTCCACAAAGGTTTCATAATCCAGATCGGGATGCGGATTGTTGAGCCGCGCAAACGTCGCCGCATCGCCGGCATCCAGCGAGGGCAGCACCACATCGGCCTTGGCGCAGTCGCGGCGTACATCGGGCAAAAACAGCAGCGTGCCGTTGGTGATGATCGCCGTGGGGATGCGGGTCATCGCTTTGATGCGGTCGAGCATTTGCCCCAGTTCGCTGTGCAGCGTCGGTTCGCCGGAGCCGCCCAGCGTGATATAATCGGCCTGTCCGTCATTGGCTAGCCAGCGGCGCAATTCGTCGATGAGTGCATCGGTCGGGATGTACGGCCTGCGATCCAGCGTCAGCGGCGCATCCTTGCCGAGCTGGCA
>JBFZBE010000315.1:0-2944 GCA_041308685.1 Phycisphaerae bacterium | reverse complement strand
CTATAAAATAGAAGGGCAATACATCAAGCTGTCCCGGATCGGTTTCGCCAAAGACTTGGGGAGAGAGAAATAAAAAATTTTCGTTTTTTATGTAAAATATACTTGACATTAAGTAATGCGTGATATACTATTTGTATAGTTTGGCAATCTTAATCATTTTAAAAGGAGATGTACATTATGAATCGGGCACAGAAAATAGCATGGCTGAACGTGGTTTGCTGTGGGGTTGCGTTGGTTTTGAGCGGTCTTACAATCGCTGTCTTATACGCCCTCTTTGGTTTTCCCGTAGCGTCGGCCGGGCTGGGATTTTTGGGTATCATAGGGGTTGCTGGCTTGGGGCAGGTTATTTTCAAAAAAGACCCAGGGCCAGTCCAGTTTGACGAACGCGACCACCTCATCAATCAAAAGGCGGTTCGTGTGGGCTTTGGCTTGTCTTATATGGTTTTCATCATGAACTGTATGGGGCTTTGGGGATATTACCAATTCAAAGGAATCAACATTATTTCAATCCAGGTTTTGCCGATGTTAGTCTGGCCACCTTTTATTGCGGTCTTACTCGGCCACGCCATCGCTATTTTGGTCCTCTACGGCAAAGATAACAAAACGATGAAAGGAGGCGCCGCATGAATCGGGCACAGAGGATTGCTGTCAATGTCCCGGCAGGGCGATATGTAGGGGCGAACCTGTGTGTTCGCCCGTGGGGACAGCGTGTGGAACGTGGTGGAACAGGGCAGACACGCAGGTCTGCCCCTACCGAAATGAACGATGAATAAAGAGCAATTGACCAATCAAGTGCGGCGGTGTCGGTTTGACGCGGGGGAGATGACCCAGCAGGCGCTGGCCGAGCGGGTGGGGGTGACGCGGCAGACGATCATCGCCATCGAGCAGGGCAACTATACGCCGTCGCTGACGCTGGCGATGAAGATTGCCCGCGTGTTCGGCAAGACGGTCGAGGAGGTCTTTACGCTTCAGTAAATCGCCGGTGCGTCTTTCGGCGGTGGTTAGAAGAATTTGCGTGTTTCTCTGTCCGAAAACACAGAAATTTTTGCTATTATTTCAACTCCTGTTTATGCAATTCATAAAAGGCATGTTATGAATTGCATAAAATCAACCAAGTTTTGATCGGAACGTGGGCAATAGTGAAAGATTTTTCTGGCGTTTGGCTCAACAGCGGATAAACTAAGTCTTGTAAGAAACACTTGTTGACGCAAATCGAAAGAAGCGATTATGACCCTGACTCAGACGGCATCGCAGGCGCGTAAGGCGGCGACGATACTGGCGGCCGCGTCCGCCGAGGTCAAAAACCGCGCGCTGGCGGCCGTCATTGCCGCCCTGAACGCCAACGCTGCAGCCATCATCGCGGCCAATCAGGCGGATGTGGAGCGTGCCGAGCGGGAAAATCTGGCTAAACCGTTGCTCAAACGTCTGAAATTCGACGCCGCCAAGATCGCCGAGGCGTGTGCGGGGCTGGACAGCTTGATCGCGCTGGATGACCCCGTCGGCAAGACGCTAACGGCCACCGAGCTGGACGCGGGGCTGGAGCTATACAAAGTTACCTGCCCGATCGGGGTGATCGGGGTGATCTTTGAATCGCGGCCGGATGCGCTGGTGCAGATCGCGTCGCTGTGTCTGAAAAGCGGCAACGCCGTGCTGCTCAAAGGCGGCTCGGAGGCCGCCCGCACCAACCGCATTCTGGCAGAGACGATCGCCAAGGCCGCCATCGCCGCGGGGCTGCCCGACGGCTGGCTGGGGCTGCTTGAGACGCGCGACGACGTGGCCGCGATGCTCCGATGCGACAAAGACATCGACCTGATTATCCCCCGCGGCAGCAATGAGTTCGTCCGCCATATTATGGACAACACGACCATCCCCGTGATGGGACACGCCGACGGCATCTGCCACGTCTATGTCGATGCGGCCGCCGAGGTCGAGATGGCCGTGCGGCTGACGGTCGATTCCAAGTGCCAGTATGTCGCCGTCTGCAACGCCGCCGAGACGCTGCTGGTACACGAGAACATCGCCGCGGCCTTCTTGCCCAAACTCAAAGCCGCGATGGACGCCAAACATTGCCAACTGCGCGGCTGCGACAAGACGCGCGCCATCATCGCCTGCGAACCGGCGACCGAGCAGGATTGGAAGACCGAATACCTCGATGCGATTTTGTCGATTCGCGTGGTCGCCTCGCTGGAAGAAGCCATCGACCACATCAACACCTACGGCTCCGGCCACACCGACGCCATCGTTACCGCCGACCGGCAGGCGGCGCTGCGGTTTATGGATCGCGTCGATGCGGCGGACGTGTTCTGGAACGCCAGCACCCGCTTTGCCGACGGCTTTCGCTTCGGCCTGGGCGCCGAGGTCGGCATCAGCACCAGCAAAATCCACGCCCGCGGCCCGGTCGGCATGGAAGGCCTGCTCATCTACAAATGGCGCCTGCTCGGCCACGGCCACACTGTCGCCGACTACGCAGGCGGTGAAAAACAATTTACACACAAACCGTTGAATAAAGGATTGTAAAGAAATAAAATGATTCATTGACGGGATATTTTTTTAGACAGGATTAACGGGATTTACAGGATAAATGAAGAATTCAGAATGCAGAATGAAGAAAAACAAACCTTCATGTTCTTCATTTCTTCATGGTAAAAAATCAGTAAAATCAGCGTAATCTGCTGAACGCAGAGAAGTCCCGACCTGTCGGGGTGGATAAAAAATTTTAGGTATTAAATTATGCGGAACTTCTCAACATCGCGACGGGTCGTCATCAAGATCGGCACCTCGACCTTAAGCACCAAGGACGGCGTCAATACGGCCTACTTTGCGGCGCTGGCTGCGCAGGTCGCGGCATTACGCGATATGGGCAAGCAGGTCATCGTCGTTACCAGCGGCGCAATCGGCATGGGCGCCAAACGGCTCAAGCTGGCCGGCCCTGTCGTCGATATGA
>JBFZBE010000314.1:0-3818 GCA_041308685.1 Phycisphaerae bacterium | reverse complement strand
CGCTCTTCCGATCTGCCCCGAAGATGTAGATCAACAGGCCGATGGTGAAAAACGCCCCCGGCGCCATGATCATGATCTGCGCCGGAGCGATATCGATGGGGATTTGCCACAGACAGACGGTATCGGCAGCCAGCGGCTTGCTGCTGAAGATAATCGCCAGCGGCGTTCCGGCCAGCAGCGTACCGTAGCCGGTCAGCTCGCGGATCATCGCCACGGCCAGCAGCACAACGCTGTAGCCCAGTCCGTTGCCCAGCCCGTCCATCATCGACGGCAATACACGGTTCTGCAGGGCGTAGGCCTCGGCGCGTCCCATCAGAATGCAGTTGGTGATGATCAATCCGACATACGGCCCCAGTTCGCGGCTCATCTCGAACCAATACGCCTTGAGCAACTGGTCAAAGACAATCACGAACAGGGCGATGACGATCACCTCGACCATCATACGGATGCGCCGCGGGATAATGTTGCGCATCGCGGCGATCAGTGCGTTGCCCAAGATCGCCGTAAAGGTTACCGCCGCCCCCATCACGAACGCATTGGCAACCTTGCCGGTAACGGCCAGCGCCGAACAGACGCCGAGGATTTGGCAAAAGACGGGGTTTTCCTGCAAGATGCCCGCCCGCAGTGCGGCACGGCCTTTTTTCAGGTCGTCCTGCAAGCTCGGGCAATTGGCACACGAGCCGCTGCATATTTTAGCTGCTTCCGTACTCATAACGATTGTCCCTTTCGGCTCTGTTGAAATCGCTCAATCGCCTGCTTCAAAATGATGTTGACCGCATCGCAGGTCAGCGTCGCACCGGTGATGCCGTGGACTTCGGTATCGCTCAGCACGGGCTTGACGCCGGGCTTGATGATGCGCAGAACACCGTCGGCGGCGTGTATCTTTTTGCCGACGAATTCACGGGTAAACACCGGCATGCCGATCTCGCCGCCCAGCCCCGGCGTTTCGGCCTGCTCATAGAACCGCACGCCGCGAATGGTCTGCCCGTCGCGCTCGACGGCGACCAGCCCTTTGATGTTGTCCCAAAGTCCCTTGCCGATCGCGTCAAAGGCAATGGCCTCAAGCTGTCCGTTTTCCTGATACACATACACACCCGACGCATCGGCGGGTGTACTGATCTTGGCGTCATACAGCGTCAGCAGTTGGGCGTCGGACTTGCCGTCGCGTTCAGGCACATTCAGCACGTCCAGCACGCTGCGCACCTTGACCATCCGCAGGTTTTGTTCGATCCGGTGCTTGAGTCCGGCGCTGACCGCCGTCAGCGTGATGCTGACAATCAGCGATAAAATCAGCAGGAACATCCATGTTTTAAGCGTTTCCTTCACGGACGGCCTCCTTTCTGGGCAGTTTGGCCGGGATGCTGCGGAGGATAAAGTGCCGATCCAGCAGCGGCGCGACCATATTCATCATCAATACCGCGTATGTTACGCCTTCCGGCACCGCACCCAATCCGCGAAACAGCACGGTCAGCGCCCCGATGCCGCATCCGTAAATGATCTTTCCTCTGTTGGAAACCGGCGAAGTAACCGGGTCGGTCGCCATATAAAAGGCCGCAAACAAGATGCCGCCGGCGGCGATACCGACCATCGGCGATACAAACCGCATCGGCCAGACAACCGAAAGAATGCCGCCGACAACCAGATAGCCGGCAATGACCGACGCGGTCGTGCGCCAACTGCTGACCTTGGTCCAGCACAAAAACGCACCCGTCAAAATGATCAGTATCGATGAGGTCTCGCAGAAACTGCCGTTGGTCCAGCCGGCGAACAGTTTGAATGTAAACGAGGACAAAAACTCCGGCGGCTGACCGGAACGCACCGCCGTGCCGATTATATTCAGCGGCGTAGCGCTGGTTACGGCATCGACCGGGCCGGTCACAAAAGACATCAGCCCCTGGTTCTTGAAGGTTTCGATCCATTCCAGCGGCGCCGCGTACGCCCTGGACAGATGCGCCGGCCATGACAGCGCCACAAAACAGCGGCCGACCAGTGCGGGGTTGAAGATGTTATGCCCTGTGCCGCCGAAGACCTCCTTGCCGAAGAACACCCCGAACGCGATGCCGATGGCAATGATCCACAGCGGCGTATTGGGCGGCAGGATCATCGGAAACAACAGCCCGGTAACCAGAAAGCCCTCGTTGATATCCTCTTTGCGGAAGATGGCAAACAGCGTTTCGACCAGTCCGCCGACGGCGTAGCTGACCGCCGTCATCAGCAGCAGCCGCGGCCCGAAGGCAACCAGCCCGAACAGATACAGCGGCGCCAGCGCGACGACCACGGCAATCATATACCGCTTGATATCGACCGCATCCCGCACCAGCGGCGCATTGGGCGTGCGTTTGGACAGGACAAAAAAGAACCCTTCCATCGCCTCATAGAGCGGATACAGCCGCCGCAGCGGAGCGGCGTCGCCGACGAACCATTTTCCGGCGCGTTCAAACCAAGGATGAAGATTCATACTTATTTGGCCTCATTTTGCAGAAGTGTGCGACGTGCGTGAATAATGTCCTGCGACAGCTCCAGTTTGCTGACGCAGCCGAACGAGCAGCTATGGCATTCAACGCAGTTGAGCAGGCCGAGTTGTTCGGCCTCTTCGGTCAGATCGTGCGTTACCAGCCGATGCAGTTGATGCGGGTACAATCCGGCCGGACAGACCTCCCGGCAGAACCCGCAGCCGATACAGGGACGCTTGGAGCCGCGCATCAGGGTGCGGGGGGCAAAGCGTTTCTTGCCCATCAGCGCCGACAGCACGGTGCGCGTCCACGAGTAGCGTTCTGTGCCGGGATGCAGCCAGCCGAGCAGTTCGGGGTTTTCGGTTTCCGGGATGACCCAGACGACGGTGTCCCCCAGCCGCAACCCTTCCTGCGGGACGGCGCGTTTGCCGCTGTACAGGCCGCCGCGGATGAACGCACATTGTTCCATCGGCGTATCGCCCAGCAGCCCGGCGACCAACTCGCCCAGCGGGGCGCCCAGCGGCGCGTTGACGACCGCGGGCTTTTTCAATGCAGGCCCGACCAGGGAAACATACCGATGCGACCAGAATTGCTTCTTTTCGACCGCGCCGGTCAATGCGACCACCCATTGCGGCTCAACCATCCAGAAATGATCGGGGCCCAAGCCGCGCCGACTGCCCAGCAGATTGGCCAGCAGCAGCCCGTTTTCGACCGGATAACGGATCGGAACGGTGGTAATATGCACAAACGCCTGACCGCGAAGTTGTTCGCGGATTTGGCGGCCTAAATTGCCTTCTTCGGTCGGCACGGTCATTACAATAGGAGCATGGCCGCCGCCCAATTCATAGAGATATTTCAGACCCCGAATGAATTCTTCCAGATGATTGCGGATGACCATTGAGCCGGGAATCTGGCCGGGTTCGGCAAACACGCAGCGGACAATAATTTCGCTGGGCTGGTCGTCCGGCAGCGGCGGAGCCATTTGCATGCCCTGCTGAATGGAATCCCACAGCCCCATCTGGCGGGCAAAGAGCCGATTTTCCTGTGCCGATTTGCCCCAGCCGGATGCCGGTTGGGCTTTTGCGGACTGCTGTGCGGCCACAGCGATCTCGATATGGCCGGGGGCTTTGCGTTTGTCCGGGGCGATCTGCTGCACCGTACCAAAGCAGGGACAATACAGTTGGGTCTGCTCCCCCTCGGCCAGCAGCGTGCCGGGCTGGACGGACTGGTTGAGCGTAACATGAATACACGACAGCCGTTGTCTGTTTTGCCGCAGCGACAGGTTCAGCGTCGTGATGCTGCCGCACGGCTGGGCGGATTTGATATACGGCCAGGAAAATGGAACGGCCAAACCGCCGGACAACT
>JBFZBE010000313.1:0-2844 GCA_041308685.1 Phycisphaerae bacterium | reverse complement strand
CCCTGAGCATCGACCGCATTGAACAATCACGGCGGGGGCGGGCGTTGGGACAAAAAGCCGTGGTGTTTGCGTCCACCGGCTCGACCAACGACATCGCCTGGGAGTATGCGGCCAATCCGGCCAACCACGGGCTGTGCGTACTGGCCGAGCGGCAGACCGCCGGACGCGGGCGGCGGGGGCGGTCGTGGCTGGGCGGCGAAGGCCAGAGCATCCTGTGTTCGATTTTGCTGATCGAGCCGAACATGGGGGCTGAACTGCTGACCCTGACGGCGGCGGTGGCGGTTGCCGAGGCCGTGCGGTCGTTTTGCGGCCTGAACGCCCGGATCAAATGGCCGAACGATATTCTGGTGAGCGGCAAAAAGCTGGCCGGCATTCTGGTCGAAAAACGCGACATCGGCTCACGGGCGTGCTTTGTCATCGGCATCGGCATCAACTGCAATCAGCCCGCCGAGGCCTTCGAGGGGTTGGACTTGCGCACACCCGCCACGAGCATCCGCATGGAACGCGGCGCGCCGGTCGATCGCACCGGATTGGTCTGTACGTTGCTGGAATCGCTGGAGCAGTGGCTTGTTTGGAGTTCAAGCTTTAGCTTGACAAAAAGGAACACGCTGAAGCGTGTACTCCGAACAATCCCGTCATCGACCGCTGGATGCAATTGAGCACGCTGCTGGGGCGGCATATCACGGTCGAGTGCGACAATCGCCTGTACAGCGGCTATTGCCGCGGCGTCGATCCGACCGAGGGGCTGATCGTCCAGTTGGAATCCGGCGTCGTGCGGGCATTCTGTGCCCAGCGTACCAGCATTGTCAGCTCGGAATAGACAAACCTGTTCGGTTCTGTTCGATTGGGTGTGTTTTGTGGCGATTTGCGTTTGATTTTTATCAGTTGTCGTGTAGAATGGCCGTCTGAATTTCAATCAAAACCTTGCAATCGGAGTCTATAATTATGGCGGACAAGTTTGATGTGGTGGTCATCGGCGGAGGGCCGGGCGGTTATGCGGCGGCGATTCGGTGTGCGCAAAAAGGCGCAGCGGTTGCCCTTATCGAGAAAAAATCTATGGGCGGAACCTGCCTGAACGTTGGCTGCATCCCCTCCAAGGCCTTGCTGGCCTCGGTGCATTTCCTGATGCAGGCCAAACACGCCAACCTGATGGGGCTGGAGCTGCAAGGCACGGTCGCCCCCAACTGGCCCAAGATGGTCGCCCGCAAGGATGCTATTGTCGGCGGCTTTACCAAAGGCGTTACCGGCCTGGTGCAGGCCAACAACATCAAAATCTATAACGGAACCGGCGTCGCGACCGCTGCGGGCAAGGTCGCCGTCAGCGGACAGGACAACGCCCAACTTGAATGCAAGACGATCATTCTGGCTACCGGCTCGGAACCCATCAACATCCCTGCGTTCCCGTTCGATTACAAAACCATCATCAGCAGCACCGAGGCCCTGAGCTTGCCGGCCATCCCCAAATCGATGGTCATCATCGGCGGCGGCGTCATCGGCTGTGAAATGGCCTGCATCTATGCCAGCGTCGGCACACAGGTAACGATCATCGAAGCCCTGTCGCAGCTCTTGCCCAACGAGGACACTTGGGTCGGCGCGACATTGGAAAAAGAATTTAAAAAGATCGGCATTACCTCCAAACTGTCCTGCAAAGTAACCGGCGTACAGACCGGCGCTGCCGGCGCGACGGTGCTGCTGGAAGGCGGCGCATCCATCCCCGCCGAAAAGGTGCTGGTCGCAGTTGGCCGTCGGGCGGCCTGCGATAAGGAAACCATCCAGAATCTCGGCCTGGAGATGCGCGGCGCCGCCATCGCCGTCAACAAAAAGATGCAGACCAATGTCCCCGGCGTGTACGCCATCGGCGATGCGGTCGGCACGACGTACCTGGCGCACGGGGCGTTTCAGGAAGCGGAGATTGCCGCCGACAACGCGATGGGACACAGCAAAGAGATGGGCGAGTACAACCTGATTCCGCGGGCGGTCTATTCGTTCCCGGAAGTGGCCTCGGTTGGCATGAGTGAACGCAAATGCGCCGAAAAAGGCATCGAGGTCGTCGTCGGCAAGGCGCCGTTCCGCTCCAATGGACGCAGCGTTGCCCACAACGAGAACGTCGGCGAAATCCGCGCGATCCGCAGCAAGGCCGACAACAAGATCGTCGGCGTAACAATGGTCGGGGCGACCGTTACCGAGCTGGTCAGCGCCGCCCGCGCCCTGATCGGCACGCAGGAAAAGATCGAGGATGTCTGCTTTGCCCACCCGACGGTCTCGGAAGTGCTCAAAGAGGCATGGGAAGACGCTTACGGCCTGAGCATCCACGTCCCGCCGGCGAAGAAATAAAGCGGCCAGATACCAGCGGCCAGCTTATTTCTGGGAGCTGGCTGCTCACCTTGCGGCTATCGTCTTGGCCATCAGCGCCGCGTAGCCCTCGACGACGTGGGGCTTGTCGGCCAGTTCCAGCCGGGTCAGTGCGGCCTTGACGGCGGCGGCGCTGTCGCCTTCAACCTCGACAAAACAGCCCAGCGGCGGCACCTCATCCAGGCAGACTTCGCAGTCATCCAATTCCCACATCCAGCGGGTCTTGGTGACGGTCAATGCCGCACGATACCCCAGCCCTTCAAGGATATGCATCATCGCGCCGCCGTCGGCGATGGGGGTTTCGTATTCGGGACGCACCTTATAGACGCTGTCCTGCCGGGCGCCTTTGAAGGTCAGGATTGCCGAGGTGTTGTCGCCGACCGTTTCGCTGCGCAGCCGCAGTCCGCAGCCGCGCTGTTCCAGCGTGCCGTCCGCATCACAAAAATACACATCCGACTGCCTCTGCTCGGCGACAAACCGCCCGCCCAGTTC
>JBFZBE010000312.1:0-3751 GCA_041308685.1 Phycisphaerae bacterium | reverse complement strand
AGGTCAACGGCTGTGAAGACACTGGCAATTACCAATCAGAAAGGCGGATGCGGCAAAACCACCACCGCGGTCAATCTGGCCGCGGCGCTGGCGCTGGCCGGACATCGGACGCTGCTGGTCGATCTGGACCCGCAGGGACACGCCACACTGGCGATGGGCGTAACGCCCGAAAACTGCCAGCGCACGATCTACGATATCATTATCAACCCGTCGCTGCCGACGATGGAAGCGCTGTGGATGACGCGCATCGAAACATTGGAGCTGGCGCCCAGCAACGTGCTGCTCAGCGGCGCCGAGTCGCACCTGACGCGGATGTACGACCGCGAATATGTCCTGCGCGAGCGGCTGGCTGTGCTGCGGCAGCGCTATGAATACTGCATTATCGATTGCTCGCCGTCGCTGAGTTTATTGACGCTCAATGCCGCGGTGGCCGCCGACGAACTGATTATCCCCGTCCAGACGCATTATTACGCCATCGAAGGACTGCGGCAAATGCTCGAGACAGTCGAACTCGTCAAACAGCGGTTCAATCCGACGCTGTGTGTGGCGGGCATTCTGCTGACGCTGGCCGAGCGGCGGACGCTGTTGTGCAAACAGGTCGAAGAGCAGTTGCGGCAGTTCTTCGGCGCTCTTGTCTTCAAAACCATCATCCATCGCAATATCCGCCTGGCCGAGGCCCCCAGCGACGGCCAATCGGTGATGACCTACGATCCGAGCAGTTCGGGCGCGATGGAATACACCCAATTAGCCAGAGAGATATGCCATGAGGAAATCGGGATTACACAAACAGATTGCGTCCATATTTGAAGGCACGCCAAAACCGGACGGCGGCACCGATTCCGCGCGTTCGCTGCTGCAGCGTATGAGCGGCGATACCGCACCGGTCAACCGGATCGCCGATGCGCCGGCGGCCTCCGTTTTGCCGCATAATCCGCAGCGGCCGCGGCCGGCGCAGCGCATCGAAAAACCGGACGGCCTCTGGAACGCCGCACAGCGGTTTCAGCGCACCGCACAGAAGCCCAAGGCCGCACAGCCCAATGCCGCCCAAAAACGCCAGAAGATGATGACGGCGATGGTTGCGGCGTTGAGCGTGGTGTTTGTCGGGGTGTTGTATGTGGCCTTCGGCGGCATCGGGCAGTCACGCGCCGGCTCGATGGCCGCGACGGCCTCGGCGGCCGCAGCGCCCGGTGCAGCGGTCAATCCCGAAACATGGGCCTTCCCCAAACCCCTTCCGTCTCCGATGCGCGACCCGATGACCGTACCCAGCGCCCGCGGCGATGCGGCCGCCGAGGATGGGTCGCATCTGAAGGTGCGCGGGATCGTGTACAGTCCGCAGCGGCCCTCGGCGATCGTCAATGACGCGGTCGTCTTTGTCGGCCAGGTGATCCACGGCGCCCATATCGTCAACATCACCCGCGAAGCGGTGGAGTTTGAAAAAGATGGCAAACGCTGGACGCAGGGAGTGCGGTAAGAGGAGACAGAAAAATGAAGAATGAAGAATTTAGAATGTAGAAAATTTCCAATTGGCAATCAGTGAAATCCGTGGAATCCGTGGTTGCTCTTTTCTACGAACTATGAACTAAGAACTACGAACTATTCAGAGAGGAATAGACAATGGACAGGACAGGAACCCGACGGAGTGCGGGCAGATGGATAATGATCGTACTATGGGCTGCAGCGGCGGCTTTTGGCGACGAAGCTGTACAGGTCGCACCGGATGTGTTGGCCGCACCGGCCGCAGCAACAATCCCGGCCGAGCCGGCCGCACCAACTGGATCCGCAATGGCGATCGAACCGGCCGCTCCGGCTGAGCCGGTCGCAACCGTATCGCCCGCGCCAACAGCATCAAGCTCAGTTACACGGCCGGCGCTGTTAAGCCCCGTGCAGCAGAAGATGCAGCAGGTCGTCAGTGTCGATTTCAAAGACACCAATATTGACGACGTGCTGATGATCCTGGCGCGGCAGGCCGAAGTGGACATCATCAGAAGCCCCAAAGTGCAGGGCAAAGTCAGCGCCGTACTGAAAAATATCCCCCTCAGCGAAGCGCTGGTCAACATCCTTGATGTGCATGGTTTCGGCTATGTCGCCACGGACAATATGATTCGCATCGTCCCGAAAGAAGAAATCTTTGAGATGCGCGAAAAACTGGCCAGTCACGTCTATCGTGTTACATACGCCAATGTCGCCGAAGTGGAAAAAGCGCTCAAGGGCTTCCTGTCCGAGCGCGGCTCGATCTCGGCCAATCCCGGCACCAGCAATATCATCGTTACCGACACCGAAAGCAAAATCCGCGCGATCAACTCATTTATCGAAGAGATCGACCGCGTAACACCGCAGATTCTGGTCGAATCCCGCGTCTATGACATCTCCTCACAGGACAAACTCGACCTGGGCGTCAAGTGGTCGGCCGGCACCAACACGACCTTTCCCGGCGGCGTACCGACGGGCGTGACCAACCCCTATATCGGCTCGGCGTTCTCCAGCAACATCAACAACACCGATACCAACTCGCTGATCAATTACGGCATTCTCAACGACAGCATCAATCTGGATGTGCTGCTGCGTGCCGAGCAGGATGACATCAAGGCCAAACTGCTGGCCAACCCCCGCATTCTGGTGCTGGACAACCAGCAGGCCGAGATCAAGATCGTCGAGGAAATCCCCTATCAGGAATTGACCGAGACCAGCGCCGGCGGCAGCATCGGAACCACCCAATTCCGTGAGGTTGGCGTGGAGCTGCGCGTTACGCCCCACCTGACCCGCGACGGGCTGATCCGATTGATCCTCAACCCCAAGTTCAGCACCCGCACAGGCGATGTCCTGCTGGATACCGGCAATCCGAATGTGCCGCCTCAGCCGATCGTCTCAACACGCGAAACCACGACCACCGCGTTGATTCAGGATAAGCAAACCGTCGTCATCGGCGGTCTGCGGCGACAGGAAATCCTCGACCAAGTCAACAAAGTGCCGCTGCTGGGCGATCTGCCCTTGCTCGGCGGCCTGTTCAAATACAACGGTGAAAAGGTCATCAACAGCGAGCTGGTCATCTTCATTACGCCTCAGGTGATCACAAGCCCTGAGCTGACCGCCCGTGAGCAGGAATGTCTGCAGCAGACCGATGTTCCGTCGCCGCGCATCGCCCGGCCGATCGTTGTAGATTCGCCATTCCAAACAAAAGCCGACTAACGAGTGTCGGAGGGAAGAGTTACGGCCTTGCAGGAGCGATTCCTGCAAGGCCTTTTTATTGACTATTGACGATTGATTATTGGTCGAGTTGGTGCTGTTTCCAATAATACCGTTTTGTTTTTGGGGTGAAGAAAAAGTGAAAAGTGAAAAGGAAAAAGGTAAAAAGAACAGGACGTTGTCCAGCAGGGAATCTCCTGGCCGCTTTTTGTTTATGCAAAAGAATACCCGCCTAAAACTGGATAAAATACAGGCCTTTGATTTTAGGCAACCTCTAAAAATTCAATTTTAGTGGCATTATCAGTATAATAAATGCCGAATTTGCTCAATTTTTAGAGGTACCCTTTACCTTTTACCTTGTCAATACTCCTCGATGTGATTGAACTCGGCGTTCTCCAGCCATTGCTTGGGGCGGCTGACAAACGCGGCCAACCCCTCCAGCAGCCGATAGTGTTTACGTTCCTCATCGGCCATCTGTTCGAACAGCGCTTTGTGCGCAGGATTTTCGGACTGATCGGCGCGATCCAGATAAAAGTCGATGCTCTTTTGCTCCAGTTCCATCGCCTGC
>JBFZBE010000311.1:0-5056 GCA_041308685.1 Phycisphaerae bacterium | reverse complement strand
GCACAAGAAAGCCCCTAAAGCCAAAGAAAAAATAAAAGAAATGGATTTAGGGTTTGAAGAATGATAGAATTCTTCTATAATCAGCGACGGGTGGCCTCTGCAAGAATAGTCAATCGTCAATCATCAATAGTCAATTTCAAGGGTGGCACCTTCAAGCGCAGCTTGTGGGTGCGTAAAAATAGAAAAATTCGATTTGCGTCGGGGTATTCTTTCGCCCCGTCGGGATAGTGATGGGCTAAAGCCCATCCTACGGAATGGAGATGGTGGGCATGGTCCACCCTACGGGAAAATCCTGTAAATCCCGCCCAAAAAATCTGTGGAAATCTGTGTTCATCTGTGTCAAAAAAATTCGTGTTTTTTCGTGTTTTTCGTGGTAAGAAACAGAGGCCAGATGCCAGCGGCCAGTTTCCAGCAAAAATCAAACCATTCCCCCTTCTGTATTCTGTGTTCTTGGGTTCTCCATTTATCCCAATATCAAGGGTTTTGGCTTTACTTTTTTGCGGGGTGTGTTAAGATGGGCAAAGCAACGAGAGTGGTTTTTGAAATTATGGAGAACTTATGGCAGGTAAAGGATTTACGCATCTTCATCTGCATACGCAATATTCCCTTTTGGATGGCGCGATTCCGGCGGAGCGGCTGTTTAAGCGGTGCAAGGAATTGCAGATGGACGCGGTCGCCATTACCGATCACGGCAATATGTTCGGGGCGGTGGATTTTTACACCAAGGCCAAGGCCGCGGGCGTCAAGCCGATCTTGGGGATGGAAGCGTATGTCGCGCCCGACAGCCGGTTTGACCGGCAAAAAGGCGGCGACGATGAGAAGGCCTACGCCCACCTGATCTTGCTGGCCGAGAACCTGACGGGCTACCGAAACCTGTTAAAGTTGACCAGTTTAGGTTACATTGAGGGGTTTTACTACAAACCGCGGATCGACAAGCAGCTCTTGGCCGAGCTGAACGAGGGGCTGATCTGCACGACCGCCTGCATCGCCGGCGAGGTGCCGCGGCTGCTGTGCCGCCACGATGTGGCCGGCGCCGAGCGGGCGGTGGACGCGTTTTTGGCGCTGTTCGGCCCGGAGCGGTTCTTTCTGGAGATTCAGCAGCACGACGGCAATCAGGAATATGCGCATGTGCTGCCGATGATGATCGACCTGGCGCGCCGCAAGGGCGTCGGGCTGGCGGCGACCAACGATGTGCATTTTCTCAACGCCGACGATTACGAAGCGCACGATGCGCTGTGCTGTCTGAACACCGGCAAAAAAGTCGCCGACACCAACCGCAATATCTATCCGCCCAGCGTCTTCCTGAAAAGCCCCGAGCAGATGCGCTCGCTGTTTGCCGACGTGCCGGACGCCTGCGACAACACGCTGGCCATCGCGGCGCGGTGCAATGTCGAACTGGACTTAAAGAGTCGCCACGCGCCGGTCTATAAACCGGCCAACAGCCAAAAACCGGACGACTACCTGCGCGAGCTGGTGCACAAAGGCGCCAAGCGGCTCTACGGCAAGATCACCGACACCGTGCGCGAGCGGATGGAGCGCGAGCTGGACGTGATTATCGGCAAGGGGTTTGCCAGCTATTTCCTGATCGTCTGGGACGTGTGCAACTTCTGCCGCGAACACAATATCCCCGTCGGCGCCAGAGGCAGCGCCGTCGGCACGGTGGTGGGGTATTGTTTGGGCATCTGCGATGTCGATACGATCAAGTACGACCTGCTGTTTGAGCGGTTTATGGACCCCGAACGCAACGAGATGCCCGATATCGATATCGACATCTGTCAGGACAACCGGCCCAAGACGCTGGAATACGTCCGCAAGAAATACGGCCAGATTGCCCAGATCATCACCTTCGGCACGATCAAGGCCAAGCAGGCGATCCGCGATGTCTGCCGGGTGCTGGATGTGCCGCTGGCCGAGGCCGACCGGCTGGCCAAGCTGGTGCCGAATGAATTGAAGATGACGCTGGACAAGGCCATCGAGGTCGAGCCGGATCTGAAAAGCGCGTACGAGGAAAACGAACTGACCCATCGCGTCATCGACATCGGCCGCAAGCTCGAAGGGCTGGCGCGGCACGCCTCGGTGCATGCCTGCGGCGTGGTGATCGCCGATGCGCCGCTGACGAATTTTCTGCCGCTGTACAAACAGGTCAACTCGGACGATCTGATCACGCAGTTTGAAGGGCCGACGGTCGAGAAGGTCGGCCTGCTGAAGATGGACTTTCTGGGGCTCAAGACGCTGAGCATCATTCAGCGGGCGGTCGATCTGGTCAAGGCCCTGCACAATACGTCCGTCGATATGGAAAAACTCGACATCGCCGACCAGAAGGTCTTTCGCACGGTCTTCGGGGCGGGCAAGACCAAGGGCGTATTCCAGTTTGAATCCGGCGGGATGCAGGATTTGCTGATGAAGCTGCGCCCCGACCGGCTGGAAGACCTCATCGCGGCCAACGCGCTGTATCGCCCCGGCCCGATGGCGCTTATCCCCGACTATATCGACCGCAAGCACGGCGCCAAGTGGGACGTGCCGCACCCGATCATGCGCGAGGTGCTGGAAGAGACCTTCGGCATTATGGTCTATCAGGAGCAGGTGATGCGCATCTGCAACCGGCTGGGCGATATCCCGCTGCGTCAGGCGTACGGGCTGATCAAGGCCATCGGCAAAAAGAAACTGGACGTGATCGCCGCCGAGAAGAAGCGCTTCGTCGAGGGCTGTATCGCCAAAGGGCTTAAAGAAAATCAGGCCGACGAAATCTTTGACCTCATCGAGCGGTTCGCCGGCTACGGCTTTAACAAAAGCCACGCGACGCGGTATTCGTTTGTCGCCTATCAGACGGCCTGGCTCAAGACGTATTACCCGGTCGAGTTTATGGCGGCGCTGCTGACCTACGAAATGAACGACACCGACAAGATCGTCGAGTACATCGGCGAGTGCCGCGAGATGGGCATCGAGGTGCTGCCGCCGGACATCAACGAGAGCTTTGTCGATTTTACGGTCATCTACAACGAAGAACACGGCCGGCGCGAGGGCCGCGGCGTGATCCGCTTTGGGCTGGCGGCGGTCAAGGGCGTCGGCGAAAAGGCCGTTCAGCAGATCATCGCCGCACGCCAGAAGGCGCACCGTTTCAAGAGCTTGTTCCACTTCTGCGAAAATGTCGATCTGCGGGCGGTCAACAAGCAGGTGCTGGAAGCCCTGATCAAAGGCGGCGCGTTTGACAACCTCGGCGGCAGCCGGGCGCAGATGATGGCCGGACTGGAAAAAGCCATGCAGGGCGGCGCGTCGATGCAGGCCGATGCGCAGCGCGGGCAGATGAACTTTTTTGCCGGCGGCGGGCTGGCCGGCGGCGGCGACGATGCGCAGAAGCTGCCGGAGGTGCCCGCCTGGCCGGAAACGCTGATGCTGCAATACGAAAAAGAGGCGCTGGGCTTTTATGTGACCAGCAACCCGCTGAGCAAATACGCCGATATGATCGACGCCTATTCCAGCGTGCATACCAATCAGCTCAGCAATAAGCACGAAGGCCGCGAGGTCGTCCTCGGCGGCATGATCGTCAAGATTCGCAACATCGTAACCAAGAACGGCAAGAACGCCGGCGCCAAGATGGCCGTCTTCGAGCTGGAAGACCTGCAGGGCAAATGCGAGGTCGTGCTGTTTCCCAAGACGCTGGAAAAATGCGGCCACTTGATGGAGATCGACAAGATCGTGTTCGTCCGCGGCACGGTCGATTGCAAACGCGAAACGCCCAACATTCTGTGCGACGATCTTTATACGATCGAGGACGTTACCGATAAGCTGGCCGCCCGCGTGGCGATCCGGCTGGCGAGCATCGACGTTACCGAAGAAAAGATACACGCCATCGCCGCCCTGTGCAAAAGCCACCGCGGACGCAGCCCTGTGCAGGTCAGCGTCCATACGACCGGCGGCTGGCGCATCGCGGCGGTTACGGACAAGAGCTTGTTCGTGAGGGCGGATGTGGACTTCTGCCGCAAACTCGGCGCCGTGGTCGGCAGGGAAAATGTGGGGTTGATACGAAATTAATCGTCTTTTAAGAAATACGTTTTTTTAGACAGGATTTACAGGAAAAAGGTTTTAGACACAGAAAAAAAAGATAAGAAATAATCAGTGAAAATCTGTGTGAATCTGTGTCAGAACTTTTTCTCTCTGTGAACTCTGTGTCCTCTGTGGCAAAAATGATTGGTGAAAATTTGTGTTAATCTGTGGCTAAAAATTGATGTGTCTTTGAGTGTAAAGAATTAAAAAAAAGAACTTTTTTAGAGAGCTTCAGCACTGAATAATACACGCGAACAAACCACCGTTCAGCAGGAACGGGCGATATTGGTGGGGGCGTTTTTACCGCAGGAGCGCCGCAAGATACAGGACGACTGGCTCAGCGAGCTGCAAGCGCTGGCCGAAAGCGCCGGGGCGGTCGTGGTCGATCGGTTCATCCAGAAGCTGCGCCAGCTTCACGCGGCCACCTACATCGGCTCCGGCAAGGCCAAGCAGCTTGCCGAAAAAGTCGCCCAGCACAAGGCCGACGTGATCGTTTTCGACAACGACCTGTCGCCGGCGCAGATCCGCGAGCTGGAAAAGATCGTCCAGTGCAAGGTGCTGGACCGCAGCGAGCTGATTTTGGATATTTTTGCCACGCGCGCCCGCACCAAGCAGGCCAAGCTGCAAGTCGAGCTGGCGCAGTTGGAATACACCTACCCGCGTCTGACGCGGATGTGGGGGCATCTGGACAGCGTGGCCGGGGCGGGCGGCGGGACGGCCGCCGGCGCCGTCGGCGGCATCGGCACACGCGGCACCGGCGAAAAGCAATTGGAGATCGACCGCCGACTGGTCAGCAAGCGCATCACCGACCTAAAGCGCGAGATCGAAGGCATTGACAAACGCAAACTCCGTGAGATCGACGGCCGCAGCGGCTTCTATAAAATCTGCTTAGTCGGCTACACCAACGCCGGCAAAAGCACCCTGATGAACGCCCTGACCGGCGCGGATGTGTATGTGCAGGATCAGCTCTTTGCCACGCTGGATACGCGCACCCGCAAGTGGACGGTCGCCG
>JBFZBE010000310.1:0-2668 GCA_041308685.1 Phycisphaerae bacterium | reverse complement strand
CGACAAGGACAAAACCCCAAGACCCTCGAAAAAGTCCCCGTGTCCGCCAAACGCAACGTCAAGTTCAAGATGGGCCGGGCGCTGAAGCAGGGGCTGAATCAGTCTTGTGAATAGGTAGCCCGCCATCCCCATATCGCAACGCAGGTGGAAACTGGCAGGTCAGACATCCACAGTTAACTGAAAATTGACCCCTGAAAATCCCCATTTTTAGCTCAAAAAAAACGCTTTTTTTGACCCGGTTTTCGGGTTGGTACTTTGCATCGGATTTTGCCATTTGAGGGAGTTATCGATGGCGGATTATCCGGCCTTTGTCCAGCAGGGCTATGGTATCAGCTCAGGGCCGACCGAATCATTTTGCGGCTGCCTGACCAACCGACTGAAGGGGTCTGGAATGCGATGGGATAAGGACAAAGCCGAAGCGGTCATGGGCTTGGCCAGCCTCTATTACAGCAACCCATGGGACAAGTACTGGAAATTAAGACAAAAAGCCGCATAAACTGCCAAAAAATATTCTCACAGACCACGGGGGATTGACAATATAGTTGTTTTTTTTGAGGGCGCAGGTATAGTATTCCTGATGCAATAAGCGATATTGCCGGTATCAACCGTAATCCTGCAGGATGGCTCCATGCGAAAAGGGTTGAAAAAAACAATTGTGATCGGTGTGGGTGTGGTTGTCGTTCTGGGGTTGACCGCCTGGTTGGTCAGCCGCAAAACAGGGGCGGTGCAAACGCCCGTGACGGTACGGGTCGAACCGGTTCAGCTCGGCGATTTGCAGGAGTACATCAGTGCTCCCGGCGAAATCGAACCCAAGACACAAGTGGAAATCAGCGCCAAGGTCTCGGCCCGCATCGAGGAACTGCCGTTTGACGAAGGTCAGCAGGTCAAGGCCGGTGATGTCCTGATCCGGCTGGATGCCAAGGAAATGCACAGCCGCCTCAAAAGCGCTGAGGCCAACTTTATGGCCCAGAAGTCACAGATTGAGGTAACCAAATCGCAAATCGAAGCCCGCAAGGCGCAAATGAAGGGTATCGAGGCCACTTTGGGACAGGCCCGCCGGGATTTTGAGCGTCAAACACAACTGCTGGCCTCCGGCGATGTCAGTCAAAGCGTCTATGACCTGTCCCGGCAGAAATTTGACGAGCTGCAGTCGCAGCAGCAGGCGACATTGCTGCAGATTCAGGCCGACGAGCAGGGGTTGATTGTGGCTCAATACACTCTGGAAGCCCAGAACGCTCAAATCGAAGAGGCCCGCGAGGCGCTGGAATACACCACCATCCGTTCGCCCATTGACGGCGTCATTACCCGCATCAATGCCGAGGTCGGCGAGATGGTGATGACCGGCACGATGAACAACGCGGGCACGGTGATTATGATTGTGGCCGATTTGTCCAAGATGCTGCTGGTTGCACAGGTCGATGAGGCGGATGTGGGCAAACTGGCCGTCGGTCAGCAGGCCAGTGTCCGCGTCAAAGCGTATTGGGATCAGACCTATCAGGGCATTGTGGACACCATCGCAATGACCAACGACCGCACGCAGAATATGACCAAGTACTACCGCACTGAGATTCTGCTGCAGGGCGACGTCAGCAAGCTGTACACGGGGCTGACGGCCGATGTGGATATTCTGACGCAAAAACACACAGGCGTCATCAAGGTGCTCAGTCAGGCGGTGATGTCGCGCAAGGTCGATGATTTGCCGCCGGACATCCGCGACAGCAGCCCGAACATCGATAGAAATAAAATGGACGCAACGGTGGTCTTTCGGTTCATCGACGGCAAGGCGGTGGTCACGCCTGTGGTCATCGGCCCCGGCGATCTGAACCATATTATTGTCCATTCCGGCCTTGGCGTCGGCGATACGGTGGTGGTCGGTCCGTACAAAGCGCTGGACGGTCTGCATCACAACCAGTTGATTGCAGAAGAAAAGAAGTCCGACAGTCCGCCGCCCGTATCGTCTCAGGCCTCGGCTGCCGAGTCCTTCAATCTGCAGCCGCCGAAGCTCCCTCATTCGCCCCGCAGGAGCGGCCGCCGCCGGTGAATGCTGCGCCTGTGATCATTTCGCTCAATGCGGTTTGCCGTATCTATAAAATCGGCGCCGAGTGCATCCATGCAATGGACGGGGTGAATCTGGAGATTCGCCGCAACGAGTATGTGGCGATTATGGGGCAAAGCGGTTCGGGCAAGAGTACGCTGATGAATCTGCTGGGCTGTCTGGATCGCGCCACCGCCGGGACGTATTGTCTGGACGGTCAGGACACGACAACGATGAGCAATGCCCAACTGGCGACGGTGCGCAACGAAAAGATCGGGTTTGTGTTTCAGTCGTTTGAGCTGCTTTCGCGTCAAAACGCCCTCAGCAATGTCGAACTGCCGCTGATCTATGCGCGTCAGGTCGTCTGGAAGCGGCGCGAGCTGGCGCGGCGCGCGCTGGATCGGGTCGGCTCATCGGCCAGCAGAATGCTGGGGTTGTTGATCAGCGCACGGGCGATGGCGACGCGCTGTTTTTCGCCGCCGGAAAGCTGATTGGGACGATGCCCCATCCGCTCGGCCAGTCCGACCCGATCCAGCGCGCGCCGCGCCAGCTCGCGCCGCTTCCAGACGACCTGACGCGCATAGATCAGCGGCAGTTCGACATTGCTGAGGGCGTTTTGACGCGAAAGCAGCT